>JAQVKV010000154.1 GCA_028694545.1 Zavarzinia sp.
CGAGGAATATGTTACGTCTTCGTCATGAGAAATGTCTGTCTGCGACGACGATGCCCGCTTTCGCCAGGCCTTGGCCTGATGGCGAAGTCGCGGCCGTTCGTTCGCGGGTGACGGGGACTGGTCTCCTGACACGCGGGCTCGGGCCGTCCCTCGTGACCCGACACTCATGAAATTGCGACAGACATGACCACCCTGATGCAGGAACGGCCGGAAGACGGCCCCGCCATCGAAGCCCTGATCGACACCGCCTTCGGGGCCGAACGCTTTTCCAAGACCGTCTACAAATTCCGCGACGGCGTGCCGCCGGTGCCGGAACTGTGCTTCGTCGCCTACGACCGGCAGACCCTGGTCGGCACGCTGCGCTTCTGGCCGATCCTGATTGGCGGCCGGACGGAGGCATTGTTGCTCGGCCCGCTCGCCGTCGATCCGACGCGGCGCGCCGAAGGCATCGGCGCCGCCCTCATGTGGCACGGCCTCGCGGAAGCCCAACGCAAGGGGCACAGGATCGTGATCCTGGTCGGCGACTACGATTACTACGTGAAGTTCGGCTTTCGGCGCGAGCCCTGCGACCGCATGGACCTGCCCGGCTGGTTCGACCGCAAGCGCTTCCTGGCGCGGGCGCTGGTGCCTGGCGCGGTCGATAATCTCTCGGGCATGATCGGGAAATGGGTGCCGGTCGAGGAACGTCCACGCGACGTCGCCTGAGGCTGTCGACGCCCTTGCCACGAGGGTCGTTTCAGGCGGAAGCTTCCGGCAACGGAAGGAACCCGCCATGTCCAATCATCTGAAATTCTATATCGACGGCGCCTTCGTCGACCCGCTGGTGCCCGCCGCGCTCGATGTCATAAACCCGGCGACCGAGGAAGCCTATACGGCGATTTCCCTCGGTACGGCGGCGGACGTCGAGCGGGCGGTGGCGGCGGCGCGCGCGGCCTTCCCGGCCTTCGCGAAAGTGCCGAAGGCGGAACGCCTTGCGCTCCTCAAACGCATCCTCGAGATCTACAACGCGCGTTACGAGGACATCGCCCGGGCGGTGACGGCGGAAATGGGCGCGCCCTTGTCCTTCGCGCGCGAGGCGCAGGCCTGGGCCGGGCGCGTTCATCTGGAAGCGACGATCGAGGCACTGGCTGATTTCACCTTTGAATACCCGCGCGGTTCCACTCGCATCATGATGGAGCCGATCGGCGTCGTCGGCATGATCACGCCGTGGAACTGGCCGTTGAACCAGATCGTCTGCAAGGTGGCGCCGGCGATCGCGACCGGCTGTACCATGGTCCTGAAACCCTCCGAGATCGCGCCGATCTCCGGCATCGTCTTCGCCGAGATCATGCATGAGGCGGGGGTGCCGAAGGGCGTCTTCAACCTCGTCAACGGCGACGGACCGGGGGTGGGACAGGTGATCGCCGCGCATCCGGGCGTCGACATGGTCTCCTTCACGGGCTCGACCAGGGCCGGCATCATCGTCGCCAAGTCGGCGGCGGATACGGTGAAACGGGTGGCGCAGGAACTGGGCGGTAAATCCGCCAACATCATCCTCGCCGACGCCGATCTCGAAGCGGCGGTCAGCGCCGGCGTCGCCGGCTGTTTCGGCAATTCGGGCCAGTCGTGCGACGCGCCCACGCGCATGTTCGTGCCGGCCGAACGCCATGCGGACGCCCTCGATATCGCAAGGGCCGCCGCCCGTACCCACAAGGTGGGCGATCCCCTCGATCCGGAGACAGTGCTGGGACCCCTGGTCTCGAAAGTGCAGTTCGACAAGGTGCAGCGCCTGATCCAGTCCGGCATTGACGAGGGGGCGACGCTGGTCGCCGGCGGCACCGGCCTGCCCGAGGGGCTGAACCGGGGCTATTACGCGAAGCCGACGGTCTTTGGCGACGTTACCCACGAGATGACTATCGCGCGGGAGGAGATCTTCGGCCCCGTGCTCTCGATCCTGCCCTACGCCACGGAAGCCGAAGCGATCGAGAAGGCGAACGATACGGTCTACGGCCTCGCCGCCTATGTCGCTTCCGGCGACCTCGACCATGCGCGGGCCGTCGCCCGCGAGCTGCGCGCGGGTACCGTGAACATCAATTACCCGGATTGGGATACCCATGCCCCGTTCGGCGGCTACAAGCAGTCGGGCAACGGCCGCGAATACGCCGACTGGGGCATCCACGACTTCCTGGAGGTCAAGGGCGTCGTCGGTTTCGGCGACTGAGGCATCCGCCGGGCATGGTCAGGGAACGAGGCCGGTATTCCTGACCAAGGCCGGCATGTACTGGTCGAGCAGCGCTCCGATCGCACGCTTCGCCTTGGCGATCTGGGCGTCCGAAAGCTTGGTTCCGGACCAGTCGAAGTCCTCTACCGGTTCGACGAGGGCGCTCAGGTAGTCGGGCGTTGCGTAATAGCTGGAGGCCATCGTCGTCATCGTCGCGGGATCGACGACATGCAATGCGCCGACGCAATAGACGCGCGTGAGATAGATGTCCCTCAGGGGCACATGGACATCGTAAAGCCCGCAACCGGCGAACTTCCATTCGCTGTCGTAGAAGGCCACCTCGCGCCTGGTATCGACATAGAGGATGGCGTCCGCCTTCACGCCGGCAGCGGCATAGGCGGGCGCGACGATCGTCTTCAGCCGCCAGTCGAGGGAGGAGTCGAGGGCTTCGTCCTGGTCGACGGCGGGGGCCGGGATCTCGACCAGCGTGAAGCGCGGCTCCAGAACATGGCGGAGGGCCGCCATCTTCATGGCCGCGACACCCCATTCATTGGCGTCGTAGCTCGTGCCCTCGTTGTTGAACACGGTGAAGCCCCGATGCGAGACCCGGACATTGTCGTAGGGCATGACGACGACAGCCAGGGTCTTGATCTGCTCGACCCGGGTCGGGGGCAGGGCCACCGAAGTGACGCAGCCGGCCAGCAGGACCGTGAAGGTGATCGCGAGCGCGATGATTCGCATGATGCGGCCTCGGTATGATGAAGCCCTATAGTCGCATGATGATTGGGGCCACAATCAACGTTTGATCTACCGCCCTTCCCAGCTGCCGACGATGCGGTAGATCGCTTTCACCCGCCGGGTGTCGATCGGGAATTCGCGCGGCTCGGGGGTGAATTCCTTCAGCCAGAGTTCGTGGTCGGACTGGCGCAGGAACTGCTTCACGTAAGCCTCGTGATCCCCCACTTCGACGACCACGAAACAGCCGCGCACCGGCGGCAGGTTGGGGTTGATGAACAGGAGATCGCCGGCCTGGAACTTGGGCTCCATGGAATCGCCCACGGCATAGACCGCGAAGGCATTGGCGACCCCCGCCAGTTGCGCCGGCCGGAAGACGTGTTCGAGCGCCTGGCCCTGATCGACGAACAGGGCGTTGGCGCCGCCCCGCGCGGCCCCGCACACCGGCAGATCGCGCGCCGGCTGGCCGCCCGGGTCCATCGCCCAGGGATGGGCGGCGAGGGGGGCCGAATCCGCGAGGCCCGAGGCCGGCGCGGTTTCCAGCGGCAGCAGGTCCTTGGGGTCGCAGCCGAGCGGGCCGGCGAGGCGCAGCATCCAGTCCACGGTCAGGCGGCGTTCGCCCCGTTCCAGCTTCACGATCTGGGAACGGCCGGTGCCGGCGCGTTCCGCCAGCTGATCCTGGGTCAGGCCGGCGCGGCGGCGCAGTTCACCCAAGCGGTTGTTCACGGCGATGCTCCCGATTTGTGTTGAATGACTTTACATCATTTGCCCGGATTGGGCAAAATGTTCTTGATTTGTTCCTTTCCGGTGGTAGCTTCATGCGCCTGATCGTGTGGCGGAGGGGCGCTGATGTGGACAAGCGAAATGGTTGCATCCCGGCTGGAGGAAGCCGCCGATACGTTGCGCCGCCTGCCGGATTCCGAGGCGCGCTTCCGGCTCGGTCTGCGCTCCGCCTGGCCGGACGTGGTGCGTGATGCCACGACTGCCTATGCCGCCGAAGGGCCGCGCGTGCGCCTTGGCCCGCCTGCGCCCGGTGCCATCGACCGGCTGGAGGAGACGATTTCCTGGCTCGCCCTCATGACCGAGGCGCAGCGCCGAATCGCCTGGGCACTGGCCAGCGGCATCCCGGTCGCCGGGCTGGCGCGCATGATCGGTTGCCATCGCAACACGGTGGCCAATCGCCAGGCGGCGGCGCTGCGCGTCGTCGCCGGACATCTGAACCGTGCCGCTGGCGGCACGGGTGAGGCTTGCATGCAACACATGGGGCAATGACGATCGCGCCGGGAACCGGGGCGCCGACGCCTGTGTTCCCCTCCCGAATGACGCCCCGGGCCGGAATGTCGCGCCAGGGGAGTCGGCGAAAGAGGACGGGCAGGCCATGGCGCAGCGGATTCTGGTGGTCGAGGACGAGGCGTTCATCGCCTTCTTTCTCGATGCCGTGCTGACGGACGCGGGGTTCGAGGTGATCGGGCCCGTGGACGATGCCGTCTCCGCGCTGCGCCTCGCCGCCGAGGAACGACCTGATCTGGCGCTCATGGACATCCGCCTGAAGGGCGAGCCGGACGGTGTCTGGGCCACCCGTCACCTGGTCGAGGATCTGGGGGTGCCCGTCGTCGTGGTCAGCGCCAATGCGGGGCAAGCCCTCTCCGATCTTCGTCCTCTTACGCCCCATGTTCTCGGCAAGCCGGTAGCGAGCGACGAACTGGTGGCGACTGTACGCTGCGCCCTCGCGGCGTAGGGCCTTGGACGATAAGACGTTTCGCGGCTGTCAGCGCGCCTTTTTCGTTGTAAGACAAGGGCATGCAGCGTATCGGCATGCCGGTCCCCCAGGCCGGACGGACGGACATCGGTGAGACCAGCGGCAGGGTAGGGGCATCGGCCGGTGCCTTTCCGGGTGGCGCCCGCGTGCCCGCGACCCTGATGGCCGGCGTGATCATGCTCTGTGTCGCGATCATGGCGGGAACCCTGTGGGCGGCGCTGGACCGGCCGTGGCTCGGTGTCGAGTTCGTGGTGCGGTCGGACGGTTCGGTCGTGATCGGCCGGTTGTCGGACGACGGGCCGGCGCGGGACATGCCGCTTGGCGCCGTGGTGAAGCGGATCTTCGCGCCCGGGACGTCCCTATCCTCGACGGTGACGGCCTTCGACCTCATTCCCGAGCCGGATTTCATGCCGTCCTATGCCGAACTTGACCGCTTCATGATGCGGCAGGGCGGGCTGGCCCGCATCCTGGAGGCGCCCCGGGTAGGGCTGGAGCTCGGTGACGGCACCATCTTCATGGCGGATCCGGTCTCCCGGCCACTGACCAGCCTGCCGGGGGCGTTCTGGATCCAGTTCATCACCGGGATCGGCTCCCTGCTGATCGCCGGCTGGGTTTTCGCCATTCGCCCGCGCGACGGGCCGCCGCGTCTTTTCATCTTCAGCGGCATCGCCATGATCGCCTCGGCCCATGCCGCCGCGCTGTACAGCACGCGCGAACTCGCGCTGCCCGAGGCCTTGTTCCAGTTCCTGTCACTGTGCAACTTCGCCGGCGCGCTTGGCTTCGGCGGGGCCGCAGTCGCACTGTTCATGATCTATCCGAAGACGCTGGCATCGCCCCGGGTCGTCTTGCTCGTTCCCCTGTTCGGACTGGCCGCCCTCGCCGTCGAACGCCTGCGCCTGATCGAGGTCCAGAATGTCGCGCGCTATCTGCCCATGGCAGTCGACATGGTGGCCATCGTGTTCGTCGTCGCCGCGCAATGGTACGCCACGCGGCGCGATGCCGCCGACCGGGCGGTGCTGCGCTGGCTCGGGCTTACCATCACGGTCGGCGCGGGATGTTTCATCCTGGCGATCGCGACGCCTCTGCTGCTGGGGGCCCAACCGGCGATCTCCCAGGGCTACGCTTTCGGTTTCTTCCTGCTGATCTATGTCGGCCTCGCCTTTGGCCTGCGGCGCTATCGCCTGTTCGCGATTGGCGAATGGTCGTTCCGGGTTCTCTTCTTCGCCGGAGCTTCGCTCGCCCTTCTCGTGCTCGACGCGGGCATGATCTATCTGTTGCATCTTGGGCCTGAGCCGGCACTCGGCTTTTCCCTGCTCGTCGTCTGTTTCCTCTATCTGCCGCTGCGTGACTGGATCTGGCGCCATACCGTCGGACGGCCGCGCATGGCGGAGTCGGAACTGTTCCGCGCCGTCGTCGGCGTTGCCTTCGATCCCAGGCCCGGTGAGCGCGCGGCGCGCTGGCGTGCCCTCTTGCGTAACCTATTTGATCCCCTGGAACTCGAGGCGTCACCCGTCCCGGTGCGCCGGGCCTGGATCGACATGGACGGCACCACCATGCTG
>JAQVKV010000155.1 GCA_028694545.1 Zavarzinia sp.
CCGCCCTGTCCTACGCCTTCCAGGAGAACCGCCGCCGCCGTCTGGAAGTCCTGGACAAACAGGCCTTGCTGGCGGCGATCGTGGAAAACGCGAATGATGCGATCGTCGCCGAAGACAATGACGGCCGTATAACCGGGTGGAATCACGCCGCGGAAAAGATCTTCGGCTATCCGGCGCGGGACGCCCTTCACAGATCCGGTTCTGATTTCCTGTGGCCGGAGAACGGGAGGCCGGCGATCACCGCGCTGCGCCACCATGCCCGCGCAGGCGTCGCCACGGCGGCCTTCGACACGATCGGCCGGCATGAGGACGGCACCGAACTGGACATTGCGGTCACGGCGGCCCCCATCATCAGCACGAATGGCAATATCAGCGGCGTCGGCTTCACGATCCGGGATATCCGCGAACGAAGAGCGGCGGAAAAGGCGCAGCTCGCTTTCAGCGCCACTCTGGAGCGTCAGGTGGCCGAACGCACGGCGCAATTGGAAACCGCGCGAAAGGACTTGCAGACCATTCTCGACGCCGTCCCCTCGATGATCGGCTATTGGGACCGCAACCTGATCAACCGGGTCGCCAACCGCGCCTATGCCGACTGGTTCAATATCGAGCCCGACAAACTCCCCGGCCATCACATTCGGGATCTGCTGGGAGACGAGCTCTTCGATCGCAACCGTCCATACATGGAAGCGGCCCTCCGCGGAGAACCACAGACATTCGAGCGGGCGATTCCAAAGCCGGACGGCAAGGGCGTTCGCCATTCGCTTGCGCATTATCTGCCCGACATCGTGGACGGCGAAGTCCTGGGCTTCTACGTGCTGGTTCATGACATCAACGAGGTTACGGAGGGGCGCCAGCGCCTTGCCGATGCCTTGCGCGAGAACGAAGCGCTTCTCGCCACGATCAAGCTTCACGCGCTGTTCACGGAAACGGCGGCGGACGGCACCATTCTCGAAATCAACGACAGTCTCTGCCGGATCATCGGATACCGGCGCGAAGAACTGGTCGGCCGCAGTATTCGCCTTCTCGACGCCGATGGCCACGACGACGACCTGCGCGAAATGTGGCGCACGCTCGATGCGGGCGCCGTCTGGCGGGGTGACCTGTGCAACCGGGCGAAGGACGGCTCCCTGCACTGGTTCGAGACCATCATCGCTCCCTTCGTCGACAACGAAGGCAAGGTCACGAAATTCCTGTCGCTGAGGACCGAGATCACGGCCCGGCTGGCGACGGACAAGGCCCTGCTCGAGGCGAAACGGGCCGCCGAGGCGGCCAACGCCGCGAAGAGCGCTTTCCTCGCCAACATGAGCCACGAAATCCGGACACCGCTGAATGCCGTGATCGGTCTCGGCCATCTGCTCCAGCGCACCGCGCTGGACGAGGTCCAGGGCGATTACGTCGCGAAAAGCCTCGCCGCGAGCAATTCGCTGCTTGCCCTCGTCGACGACATTCTCGACCTCGCCAAGATCGAGGCCGGCGAGATGGATATCGAATCCGTTCCCTTCGACCCGAATGCCCTGCTGGCCGACCTGAAGGCCGTCCTGGCCGGACAGATCGCCGCCAAGGGGCTCGCCTTCGCGCTCGTGATCGAGACCCCTCTGCCTCCGATCGTGCTGGGTGACCCGACGCGGCTGCGCCAGATCCTGCTCAACCTGCTCTCCAACGCCATCAAATTCTCGGATCGGGGCGGGATCAAGATCAGCGTCCGATCCACCTGGAAATCCGCCACGGAGAGGTCTTACATCTTCCAGATAAGCGATACCGGGATCGGTATCGCGCCGGATGTCCTGACGCGTCTGTTCACTCCTTTTGAGCAGGCGGATTCCTCGACGACCCGCCGTTTCGGAGGGACCGGCCTTGGCCTTTCGATCGTACGCCACCTGACACACCTTCTGTCCGGCTCGGTGGAGGTCGTCAGCGAGGAAGGCAAGGGCAGCACCTTCACCGTGACCCTTCCCCTCGGAACGCCCCAGCCCATACCGAACGAAACGCCGCAACAGGGTGGCACCGGCAGCCCCATGACGCGGGAGCCACCGACGGACACGCTGAGCGGCGTCCGGATCCTGGTGGTCGACGACGCCGCCGTAAATCTGGAAATCTGCAGCCGGATCCTCGCGCATTACGGAGCGAAGGTCTCGCCTCACAGTGACGGCCGTTCCGCCCTGGAAGCGCTTCGCGCCGCACCGGAGGATTTCGACATCGTGGTGACGGACGTGCAGATGCCGGGTATCGACGGCGTCGAACTGGCCCGGCGGATTCGCAAGGAGTTGCACCTGGAGCACCTGCCAGTCATCGCATTGTCCGCCGATGTCCTGACGACGGAACGCCAGCGCGCCCTTCAGGCCGGCATGAACGATTTCGTCCTGAAACCCTTCGACCCGATCGCCCTGGTGAAGCTGCTGCGTTCCCATGCGGAGCCCCGGCGATCTGAGCCGCGGAAGCCCGGCGGCGGCTCCCCCCCCGAGGCATCCCGCTGGTCAATCGTCGAATCCATCCACGGCATCGACGCGGCCGAGGCCGACCTGAGGCTGAACGGGGATGGCGACCTCTTCATGTCGGCGCTGGCCCGGCTGCTCGAGGATTGTCGCGACATGCCCGATGACGACGCCGGATGGAGCAGGAGCGAGCTGGCCGCCCGCCTGCACAGGCTTCGTGGCAGCGCCGGCTCCATCGGCGCGACGACGCTCGCGCGACTGGCCGGGGCTCTGGAAGCACAATTGTCCGAAGGCGCCGACAACGGCACGATCCACCTCTGCCTGACGGAGATCAGGGCCGCCATCGACGACCTTCGCCAGTCGAGCAAAGACGCGCTCGCCTCCTTGGCGCCGGCCGGGCCGGCATCCGGAGAAACGGAAGGTCGCGAGATCGCGGCCCTCGCCCGCATGCTCGAGCGTCATGACCTCGCCGCGGTGGGCGCCTTCACCACCCTCGCCCCCGTCCTGAAGGCTCGACTTCCGTCAGCGGATTTCGAGATCCTGCACCGTACGATCGCGGCCCTTCAATTCGAGGAAGCCCTGGCGATCCTCGGCCGCATGACCGACCAGGCGGGCTAAACGCTGCCGGTCTGAACGTTTCCGTCCTCCCTCCCCTGTAATGCCATGAGTATCCTGGTGCCTTTCCACCGGAAGGTGGATTGTCCCGCCCGGCCCGATCTTCGACGCTTTTCTCGTCAACGCCGGCCATTTCTGGCCCGCCTTCATGAGGATGTGACGATGAAAGCTGTCCACCTGCCCTCGACCGCCACCCCCGAGGACGTCGCCGCTGCCCTTCGCGAGCACGGCTATTGCATCGTCGACAATCTGGTTCCGGAATCCCTGATGGATCAGATCGACGCCGAAATGGGCCCCTATGTCCAGAGTTCGCTCTATGGCGACGATGGTTTCGTCGGCAAGCTGACCAAGCGCACCGGCGCCATGATCGCCCGTTCCCCCGCGGCGCGCGAGCTCATCATGAACCCGACGGCAATCGGCACCGCCGGCAAGTTCCTGGAGAAGGCAACCACCTTCCAGCTCCATCTGACCCAGATCATCAGCGTCTTCCCGGGCTCCAAGGCTCAGCCGATCCACCGCGACCAGGTGGCCTGGGACTTCTTTCCCTTTCCGAAGGACTACGAGGTCCAGTGCAATCTCCTCTGGGCCATGACCGATTACACCGAGGAAATGGGCGCCACCCGCATCGTTCCGGGCAGCCACCTGCTCGACGACCGTGAATATACGATCGAGGAAACGATCCCGGCCGAAATGACCCGGGGCTCCGCCCTGTTCTACACCGGCAAGGTCTATCATGGCGCCGGCGAGAACAAGTCCGACAAGATCCGCCAGGCAATCAACATCACCTATGCCGTCGGCTGGGTGCGCCAGGAAGAGAACCAGTATCTGACCACCCCGCTCGAGATCGCGAAGACCCTGCCGGAAGACCTGCTGAAGGTCATGGGCTACCAGATGGGCTGTTTCGCCATGGGCTATGTCGGCGATTTCGAGGACCCGATGACCGTCCTGCACCCGCCGAAGGAGCGCAAGGTCCTGAATACCGACATCATCAAGAAGAAGGTCGACGAGGCGATGGACGCCAAGAAACTCTTCACCGACAGCACCGCCGCCTGAGGAGGGAGCCCATGATCACCAGGACCAATCCCCCCGTCGATTATCTGGGCGCCGACGTCTTCGACGGCCTCGCCTTCTGCCAGTCGGTGCGGGCGGGCGACACCGTCTATTATTCCGGCGTCGCTCCCCTGAAGGGCACGCTCGAAAGCCTCGAACTGGTCGGCGCGGGCGACATGGCGGCCCAGTTCGAGTTCGTCCTCGGCGTCATCGACGCCTGCCTGAAGGCCGACGGTCTCGACCGTACCAAGCTCGTCACCTGGACCTTCTACACGACCGACATCAAGACCTTCATCGAGGTCATGCCCGGCATCCTCGGTCCCTGGGTCGGCGATCACAAGCCCTGCTCGACGACCGTCGAGGTCCGGGCCTTCGTGCATCCCGACCAGTTGGTCGAGGTCACGGCGACCGCCGTCGACGCCTGATCGGGGAGGACGCCATGATCGCATCCCTGCGGGGTAAGAGTGTCATCGTCACCGGTGGCAGCAAGGGCATCGGCAAGGCGATCGCCCAGGGCTTCGGCGCGGCAGGCGCGCGCGTCCTCGTCGTCTCGCGCAAGGTCGATGAAGCGGGCGCCGTCGCCGACGGGATCGTGGCGGCCGGCGGGACGGCGGCGGGCTTCGCCGCCGATGTCTCCACCCTGGACGGCAACCGGGCCATGGTCGACCGCGCGGTCGAGCTTTATGGCACGCTCGATGTCCTCTGCGCCAATGCCGGCATCTATCCGGCGGCGATGATCGAGGATATGACGGTCGAGGATTTCGACACGGTGATCAATACCAACCTGCGCAGTTCCTTCCTCTCCACCGCCGCCGCGGTGAAGGCCATGAAGGGGCGCGGCAAGGGCCGGATCATCATTACCTCGTCGACCACGGGCCCCATCACCGGCTATCCGGGCTGGGCCCACTATGGCGCGTCCAAGGCAGGCCAGCTCGGCTTCATGCGGACGGCGGCGATCGAACTGGCGCGCTACGGCATCACGGTGAACGCCGTGATCCCGGGCCCGATCATGACCGATGGCCTTGCCGAATTGCCCCAGTCCTTCCTCGACCGGATCACTGGCGCCGTACCCCTGAAGCGCTTCGGCGGGGTCGATGAAGTCGCCAACGGTGTGCTCTTCCTCGCCAGCGACGAGGCGTCCTATATCACGGGTCATGCCCTTTCGGTCGACGGCGGCATGACCCTTCCTGAATTCGAGATGGCTCTGGACGACAGTGCCACGCTGACCTGAACCGCCCGTGGCGCAGCCCGCCTCGCAAAGCCCCGGCCCCGGCCGGGGCTTTTTTTGTGACCCGGTGTCGATCAGCGCGCCCTATCGATTGGCATGATTATTGCTTTTTCTAACTAATCCAGATCGCAATAAAACATCAGGGGGGAAAGCGGGCCTGGCCCGTGGTCGTTGCAACGTTTGCTGAGGTGAAAGGAGCTTGTCCCATGCAGATGGCCGATGACTACCTGTCCACCGCGATCGTCGGCGAGAGCGTGCGCTTCGCCGCGTCCTCGCTCGACTGCCCTGCCTCCATCTTCTGCTGGATCGACCCCGAAAGCCGCGTCGACGACTACAGCACAAGCGGAGTCAGCCAGAGCCTGATGGACGAATACATGGAGGGGCGATATGTCCACGATCCCCTGAACGTCCACCAGATCTTCGCCGGCGACAGCGACATCCTCTTCCTCGGCCGCGAGCGCCAGCGCCACCCCGAGGAACACAATCGCCGCCACGACGCCTTCCTGCGGCGCTACGGCGTTCACGACGAGGTGGACTTCATCTTCCGCGACCACGGCAAGCCCTTCGCCCTGCTCGCGATCCTGAACGGCCCCTGCGACGCCTGTTTCTCGTCGCGTCTCGTCAACTGGGACGCGATGCGCGACTACCTCGAATTCAATTTGAAGATGCACCCGAGGGTCCGCCAGGCCCGGCAGGACCGGATGCTGGCTTTCCGCTTCGGCCTTACCCCGCGCGAGATACAGGTGGTAGACCTGCTCAAGAATGGGGCATCGAACATGGCGATTGCCCAGATCATGGGCATCGGCCTCGCCACCGTGAAAACCTACGTCATCAACATCCTGAACAAGCTGGGCGTGGAAAACCGCGCGGCGATCATCGCATTCCTCTCGCGGATCCAATTGCCCTGATCGCTTT
>JAQVKV010000156.1 GCA_028694545.1 Zavarzinia sp.
AACAATGCCGATCCGCGCTGGCTGCTGCCCATCATCTGCCGTCTCGGCAAGGTGACGAAGCAGGACATCGGCGCCATCCGCATCTTCGACCGCGACACCCGCTTCGAGATCGCGCCCGACATGGCGCAGGGCTTCGAGCAGAGCGTGCGCGAGGCGAACGACCCGAAGATCCGGATCGAGCCGGCCGGTGCCGGCGGCGAGGAAATCGCATCCCCGCGCCCGCCGAAGCGCCCCCATCGCGGCAGCGGCCCGCGCGACGGCTTCGCCCCGCCGCGCCGGCCCGGCAAGAAGCACCGCCACGCCTGAAACACATCACCCCGGCAATGCCGGGGTGATCTTTTTCGTGTCGTCGCTTGTTCGTGGTGTCGCTTATTGGCCCATCATGCCGGGCATGGCGCCCAGCGCCCCCATGGGCATGACGCGGACACCGGGCGGCACGCGGAAGCGCGAGGCGTCCTGCGGGGAAAGATCCACGCGGGTCGCGGTGATCGTATAGGTCGTGCCCTGATCGACGGTCTGGGAAAAGAGCATGACGTTGCCGTCCGCGAGGCAGACGTCCGATTCCGTGCGCTCGGCGCCGAGCGTGCCGATGGCGTGATAGAGCGTGCAGTCATGGCCGGCCACGGTCTTCGAGCCGATCTCGGTCAGGGTGACGTCGCTTTCGGTCATCATCTGCTGGGGCGACATGCCGCCCCCCGGCATGCCGCCGCCGGGCATGGGCTGGTTCATGTCCATCTCGAAGGCCATCTGCATGGGCGCGGTCATGATCACCGTCATCTTGTCGGTGTGCAGGTTCATGAGGCCGGTCATGGACTGACCCTGTTCCGACATGTCCATGCGCATGACGCCATTGTGATGCGCCATATCCATGGAATGGCCGCCGGGGGTGACCAGATAGGTGATGGCGAAATCGACCTTCGGCAGGGGCAGCGGATCGGCCGACGCCGGCGCCGCCATGGCGACGAGGGCAAGAGCGGCGGCGGAAACGGACACAGGACGCATGTCGGAACCTCCCTTCGACAGGCTTGGTGGCAACTGGCCACCCCAGGATAAACCGAAAGCCGGTTCCGGGTTCCGTCAGCGCAACGGCATCCCGGGCAAGCCCCGTATCATCTGCGACATGTCCAGAACCTCGATGCCGGGCGGAGCCCGGAACAGGGCGGGGTCCTGGGGCGCGATGTCGAGTGCCGTGGCGATCATATGAAATTCGCGGCCCCTGTCCTGCGAAATGCTCTCCAGCATCACCAGATCGTCGGTCAGGCAAACCCTGGAACGCACCGGCCGCCCCGTGCCGGCACCGCAGATCGCGTCATAGACGGTACATTGATGCCCCAGGATTTCCTTGGTGCCGAGGGCGGTGGGGCGCAGGCTGACGTCCGTCGCCCAATCCGCCGTCCGGCTCCGCGTCTGAGCGCCGGGCAGAGGCTGGTCCATGTCCATGCGCATGGCCCCGGCCTCGGACAGCATCAGCATGATCCTTTTCTTCATGTCCATGATCATGGCGACATCCTCACCTTCATGGCGCGCGTCGAGGCGGATCAGGCCGCCATGGTGGGTCATGGTCAGGGATTCGCCGTCCGGCTCGATCCGGTAGGTCGCGCGATAGTCGACGCGCGGCCGCAGCACGTCGGCCGCCCAGGCATTCGCGATGCCGAAGGCGGCGACGACCACCAGAATGAAGGCGAAGAACAGGCGCTGCATGATCGACCTCGGCTCGAATCAGGGCCCCATCCTTCCATGAACCCCATGGCCCTTGCCGTGACCGCCGTCACGCCGCCGTCGCGTCCGCCTCGCCATCAGCGTGACGCTTGCGGCAACCCCGCCCCCGCGCCACCCTGTCGCCAACGAAAAGAACCGCCGGAGGAGAGTTCATGACCGACATGCCCCTGTTCGATCCCCTGTTGCGCGAAGTGCCGAGCCCCTATTACACGCCCGAGCACCGCGAATTCCGCGCCACCATCCGGAAATGGGTGGACGAACACGTGGCCCCCTTCGTCGACGAATGGGACGAGGCCGGCGGCTTCCCCCGCGACCTCTACCGCAAGGCCGCCGATATCGGCCTGATCGGCATGGGCTTCCCCGAGGAATATGGCGGCATCCCGGGAACCGACATCTTCCACATGATCGTCGCGACCGAGGAACTCGCGCGCGCCGGCTCCGGAGGGCTCATCGCCTCGCTGATGAGCCATGGCATCGGCACGCCGCCCATCGCCGCGCTCGGCTCGGACGAGATGAAGGCAAGGGTGCTGCCGGGCATCATGGCGGGCGAGAAAATTTCGGCGCTCGGCATCACCGAACCCTCCGGCGGCTCCGACGTCGCCAACCTGCGCACCACGGCGCGGCGCGAGGGCGATCACTACATCGTCGACGGCGAGAAGGTCTTCATCACCTCGGGCATTCGCGCGGATTACCTGACAACGGCGGTGCGCACCGGGGGCAGGGGCTTCGGCGGCATCTCGCTGCTGCTGATCGAGATGGACCGGCCGGGCATCACCCGCACGCCCCTGAAGAAGATGGGCTGGTGGATGTCGGATACCGCCGCCATCCATTTCGACGGCGTGAAAGTGCCGGTCGACAATCTGATCGGGCCCGAGAACGCCGGCTTTCTCGGCATCGTGCGCAATTTCAACAACGAGCGCATTGCCCTTGCCGCCGGCGCCAACGCCTTCTCCCGCGTCGCCCTTGAAGAGGCGATCGATTGGGCGCGCCAGCGCCAGACCTTTGGCAAGCGCCTCGCCGACCATCAGGCCATTCGCCACAAGATCGTCGACATGGCCCAGCGCATCCACGCCACCCAATGCATGCTGGAAAATCTCGCCTGGCGGATCGAGCAGGGCGACGCCCCGATCGCCGAAATCTGCATGCTGAAGAACCAGGCGACGCTGACCATGGAATTCTGCGCGCGCGAGGCGATGCAGATCCTGGGCGGTGCCGGCTACATGCGCGGCGTGAAGACCGAGCGCATCTACCGCGAGGTGCGGGTGAACGCCATCGGCGGCGGTTCGGAAGAAATCATGCGCGATCTGGCGGCCCGCCAGCTCGGTCTGTAGGATCGCGAGCACCAATGACCGTCGTCCCGGCGAAAACCGGGACCTCGTCGGGGAAGGGCGCCCTTTCCGGCCCAAGATCCCGGCCTGCGCCGGGATGACGAATGAAGGTTCAAGTCAGGGGAAGTGGTTTGCGTCCTGGTCTGGTGATCTTTGATTGCGATGGCGTGCTGGTGGATTCCGAGGGTATCGCCAACCGCACCCTGGCCGCCGCCGTCACGGCGCTCGGCCATGCCATGGACGAAGCGGAAAGCCGGCGGCGCTTCGTCGGCCTGTCGATGAAATCCGTGATGGCGAAGATCGAGGACCTGACCGGCCGCCCCCTGCCCGGCGACTGGCTGTCCATGCTCCAGGCCGAAACCTACGACGCCTTCCGCGCGGGCCTGGCCGCCGTGCCCGGCATCGCCACCGCCGTCGCCACCGTCCAGGCGGCGGGCATCGCGACCTGCGTCGCCTCGTCCGGAACGCCGGACAAGATGGCGCTGACCCTCGGCCTCACCGGCTTGGCGCCGCTGTTCGTGGGACGGGTCTTTTCCGCGATCGAGGTCGAAAGGGGCAAACCGGCCCCGGACCTCTTCCTCCACGCCGCCGCCCGCATGGGCCATGCCCCCGACCGCTGCATCGTCGTCGAGGACAGCGTGCCCGGTGTCACCGGTGCCGTTGCCGCCGGCATGCGGGCGCTCGGCTTCGCGCGGGAGACGGACGCCGGCCTGCTGGCGGCCGCCGGTGCCACCACATTCGAGGATATGGCCGCCCTGCCCGGCCTGATGGGATTGCACGCATGATCGAGAACCCGAATTTCGCCGTCACCTGGCGCGGCGGCACCGACGCCTGGGAATGCGACCAGATGGGTCACATGAACGTGCAGTTCTACGGCGCCAAGTTCGACATGGCGGAAGCCGTCCTGCTCGCCCGTCTCGGCCTTGCCGCCGGCGCCGACCACCGGCCCCTGACGGACCAGATCGTCTTTCGCAAGGAAAGCCGGGTGGGCGCCGCGCTCTGGGTGCAGAGTGCCGTCATCGGTGTCGATCATGCGGGCGATGCGCTGCGCCTGCGCCATGTCATGTATCATTCGCCGAGCGGGTCGATCGCCGCCACCGTGGATACCACGGTCGGCCACCTGCCGCCCGCCGTGCTCGCCGCCGGCGAGGCCGCGATGATCGCCCCCGCCGAGACCGGCGCCCCCGACCTTGCCGATCCCGTGGGGTCCCACGACGGCGTCGACCTCGACCGGGCGAAGGTGCTTGGCCTGATCGAGACCGGCGTCGGCGTGCTCCGCCCCGAAGACCTGCGCCCGGGCGGCGGCGTGACGCGCCAGGGCTTCATTTCCCGCCTGTCGGAAGCGGTCGGCCATCTCATCGCTTCGGAAGACACGGCGGCCGAATTCCTGCGCGAGAAGCACATCGGCTCCGCCGCCCTCGACTACAAGATCCGCCTCGGCGCGCCGCGCCGCGCGGGCGAGGTCTATGTCCTGCGCTCCGGCGCCTCGGGCACCGTCGGGCGGACCCTGCGCTTCTTCCACTGGATGCTGGACGAAGCGAGCGGCGCCCCCGTCGCCACGGTCGAGATCGTCGCCGTCTATTTCGACATGAAGGCGCGCAAGGCGATCCCGGTGCCGGAGGAAATCCTGAAGCTCTTCGAGGGCCGCACCGTCGCCTGGCCGTGACGGGAACTTGCCTCCGACGCCTTCGCCCGGCCGCCGGCGCCATGATAGGGATAAGGGCGACGTCGGATCGCGCCGGGGAACCAGAATGAAACGCTTCAGCGACATCTATGCACGGGCCGCCGCCCGCAAGGGCGGCCCCGCCGCGCTCGAAGCCCTGCTGGCCGAGACGCCGTCGAAGACCCCGGCCGAGATCGCGGCGATGCCGGACGACCGGATCCTGGCGCTGATGACGCGGCGGATCTTCTACGCCGGCTTCTCGTGGAAGGTGATCGACGACAAATGGCCGGGGTTCGAGGAAGCCTTCCTTGGCTTTGATCCCGGCGCCTGCGCCCTGATGTCGGACGATACTTTCGATGCCCTGCTCAAGAACCCAGGCATCGTGCGTAACGGCGCCAAGATCCGCGCGGTGCTGGGCAATGCCCAGTTCATTCAGGACCTGCGCCGCGAACACGGCACCGCCGCGCGGTTCTTCGCCGACTGGCCGGATGCCGATTATGTCGGCCTCGTCGAGGTCCTGAAAAAGAAGGCCGCCCACCTCGGGGGCGAATCGGGCATGCGTTTCCTGCGCGCCCTCGGCAAGCCCGCCTTCGTCACCTCGAAGGATGTGGTCGCCGCCCTGATCGCGGATGGTGTGCTGGCCAAGCCCCCGGGCGGCAAGGGCGACATGACGAAGATCCAGGCCGCCTTCAACGCCTGGTCCGCCGAATCCGGCCGCGACCTCACCACCATCTCCCGTACCCTGGCCATGAGCGTGGACGGCGCGCCCGCCCGGCACTAGAACCCGTCCCCATGTTGCTCCCCGTACCGGACACACTCGCCGCCTGCGCCCTCGACGTGCTGACCACGGCGGACGCCCTTGAGAAGACCGCGAAATCCCGCCTTTACGCCGGCGCCTGGTTCGAGGCCCGGGCTTCGGGCCACGCCATGGCGGTCGGCACCGCCGCCCCGCCCCTGCATCCGGCGCGCCCGGCACGGCCCGAGCTGCTGGCCCCGCGCCTGATGCCGCGCCGCCGGCCCGGCACGGCGCCGGGACGCAAGGCCCTGCTCCATGCCGTCGCCCATATCGAATTGAACGCGGTGGACCTGCATTGGGACATCATCGCCCGTTTCACCGAGACGGCGATGCCGCTCGCATTCTACGACGACTGGGTGCGCACGGCGGACGAGGAGGCACGCCATTTCCGCCTGCTGGCCGATTGCCTGGCGGCACGGGACAGTTTCTACGGCGAATTGCCGGCCCATGCCGGCATGTGGCGGGCAGCGGAGGATACGGCCGGCGACCTGCTGGCCCGCCTCGCCGTGGTGCCGCTGGTGCTGGAAGCGCGCGGGCTGGACGTGACCCCGCCGATGCTCGACGTCTTCCGCAGGGCGGGGGAGGCGGATGCCGTCACCGCCCTGGAAACCATCTACTCCGAGGAAGTGGGCCATGTCGCCCATGGCGCGAAATGGTTCCGCCACCTCTGCGCCGAACGGGGTCTGGCGCCGGCGGAAACCTTCCACGCCCTGGTGCGGCATTATTTCCAGG
>JAQVKV010000157.1 GCA_028694545.1 Zavarzinia sp.
TGCGCTCCTTCCAGTCCTTGTCAGGCATGAGGCCCGACTTCTCGCCCGGCAGCTCGAGGCCCAGCTTCTCGCCGAGGCCGAACTTGCGCGCGAATGTCGCCAGGCGCTCGATGCCGAGCTTGCGCGCGACGTCGTAGAAGAAGCAGTCGCAGGACTGCTCCAGCGCCGCCTGCACATCGACCCAGCCGTGCCCGCCCTTGCGCCAGCAGTAGAACGTATGGGTACCGAGCTTCATCGAACCCGGGCAGAACACGGTGTACCCCGGCTGGATAACCCCGGCGTCGAGCGCCGCCAGCCCGACCACCATCTTGAAGGTGGAGCCGGGCGGATATTGGCCGCTGATGGGCTTGTTGGTCAGGGGATTGCGCTCGTTGGTGCTGAGCGCCTTCCATTCGGTCTTGGACAGACCCAGGTTGAAGGGCGTGGGATCGAAGCCGGGGGAGGAAGCAAGCGCCAGCACCTCGCCCGTATGGACGTCCATGACGACGGCGGCGCCACTTTCCTCGCCGAGACGCTGATAGGCATAGCGCTGCAGATCAAGATCGACTCCGAGGACGACATCAGCCCCCGCCTCGCCCTCGTCGCGCGACAATTCGCGGATCATGCGGCCGTAGGCGTTGACCTCGACCTGGGAAGCGCCGGCCTTGCCCCGCAATTCGGTGTCGAAGGTCCGCTCCACCCCGTTCTTGCCGATCCTGAAGCCCGGCAGTTGCAGCACGGGATCGCTGGAGCCGGCGAGATCCTGTTCCGAGACCGAGGCGACATAGCCGATGACATGGGCAAGCTCGACGCCATAGGGATAGTAGCGCGTCTCGCCCACGTCCGGCTGGATACCCGGCAGTTCGGGGCTGTGGACGTTGATGGCGGCGAACTCCTGCCAGCTCAGGTTCTCGAGCACGGTCACGGGCATGAAAGCGCGGGCCCGCGCCATCTCGCGCCGGATGCGGCGCAGCTGATGTTCCGAGATCGGCACAATGGCATTGAGACCGGTCAGGGTGGCATCGACATCATCCGATTGTTCGCGGATGAGGACGACGCGGAAATTCTGCCGTCCGGTCGCCAGCTCGTTGCCGAAACGGTCGAGGATGCGGCCCCTTGTAGGCGCGATCAGGCGCAGGTTGATGCGATTGTCCTCGGCCAGCGTCTGGTATTTCTCGCCCTGGAGGACCTGGAGCTGATACATGCGCCCGCCGAGGACGCCGAGCAGGCAAAGCTGCCCGCCCGCCAGGAGCAGGGCCCGGCGGGTGAAGGTCTTGGCGCGGAGATTGTCGTTCTTCTCGTTGTTCAACGGAACGCCTCCAGCGACTTCAGCCCCCGCACGATCTGGCCGAACAGCCAGCTGACCAGCGGATAGAGCGTGATCGAGAGCAGCGCCTGCATCACGAACGGCCGCGCCTCGAGCAATTGCGCCGCATGGACCGAGCCGAGCAGCCAGCCCGCCACCGTGGCCAGCACCGCGACGATGCCGAAACCGAACCAGGCGATGCCGAACGTCCGCGCGGTGAAGACCCGACGTTCCCGTGCCACGAACTGCTGCACCGCGAGCAGGATCAGCGTGCCGAGCCCGATGGGCGCGCCCGACAGCGTATCCTGCAACAGGCCGATGATGAAGACCGCGGGCGGCGGCAGCAGCGCGGGCTGAAAGATCGTCCAGAAATAGACCAGCATAAGGGTCAGCGCCGGCCCGGCCGCGTCGATGCCGCTGATGCCGGACGGCGCCACGCCGAGCAACACGCACACAAGGCCGACCAGGGGCGGCACCAGCAGCACGAGGCTGGCCAGCAGGCGGCGCGGCCACGTCTCCGTCATGGCGCGCCTATTGGCCCGCGGCCGGCGGCTTGGCCTCCGGCGTGGGCACGGCACCCGAGGCCGGCGCCGCGTTCAGCGAAGGCAGCGGCGGGCCGGTCGGCGGTTCGGGATCGGGAACCGTCCCGATGCCGGCGTCATATTCGACGATCTTCACGAAATCCAGCGTTTCGAAGCGGACCCAGGGACGGATACGCACCACGCCGTTCGCGACCGACTCGACCGCGCCGACCGGCAGGCCCGGTGGGAACATGCCGCCGATGCCCGACGTCACCACCCGATCACCCGGATGCACCTTGATGCCGCCCGGTAGGTAGGAGAGGCGCGGCAGGCTCGAATTGTCACCCTCGAGCACGCCGCGAACGCCGCTGGTCTCCAGCGCGACCGGCACCCGGCTGTTCAGGTCGGTAAGCAGCAGCAGGCGCGCCGATTCGGTACCGGCCGCCAGCACCCGGCCGACGACGCCACTGCCCGACAGGCCGACCTGCCCCGCCTGCACGCCCCGGTCGGTCCCGGTATCGACCACCACGGTGCGCACGAAGGGGCCGCCGCCTTCGGCGATGATGCGGGCGGTGACGAAACGCACGCCGGGTTCCGCCCGGACGTGGAGCAGGTCACGATAGGTTGCGTTCTCGATCGCGAGGCGCCGCGCGGTCGAGGCCCAGGCGCGCAGACGCTCGTTTTCCTCGCGCAGGGCCAGGTTCTCCTCATAGAGATTGAACCAGCCGTCGATCGCCGCGATACCCTTCTTCAGGCTGCCCAGCGGCCGCGACGACAGCTCGAGCACCGGCGCCATCAGGTCGACCATCACGGCGCGACCACGCTCGATCAGCACCGAGTCGACCTTGCCGAGAATGATCAGCCCGACCGAGAGCAACAGCAGCGCGACGAAGGCGAAGCGCTGCACCAGCACCTTCATGGGCGCGGCGAAACTGTTGAATCGCGGTTGCGGTTGGCGCACGACCAAGCCTCTGGCGGGGTGATTCTATCCCCAACGAGCTGTGGATGAGTTCCGATTAGTAAGCCTGCGTCAGCACATGGCGCAAGCTCTTCATGTCCTCCAGCGCCCGGCCGGTGCCCTTGGCGACACAGGTCAGCGGGTCGTCGGCGATCGAGACCGGAAGGCCCGTCGCATGGCGGAGCACGAGATCGAGATTGCCGAGCAGCGCGCCGCCGCCCGTCAGCACGATGCCCTTGTCGACGATGTCGGAAGCAAGTTCGGGCGCCGTGTGTTCCAGCGCCACCTTCACCGCCTCGACGATGGCCGAGACGGGTTCCGCCAGGCTTTCGGCGATCTGGCGCTGGCTGATGATCAATTCCTTGGGCACGCCGTTCATCAGGTCGCGGCCCTTGATCTCCATGGTCATGCCATGACCGTCTTCCGGCGGGCAGGCGGAACCGATTTCCTTCTTGATGCGCTCCGCGCTGGCTTCGCCGACCAGAAGGTTATGGTTGCGGCGGATATAGGCGATGATCGCCTCGTCCATCTTGTCGCCGCCGACGCGGACCGAACGGGAATAGACGATACCCCCCAGGGACAGGACGGCCACTTCCGTGGTGCCACCGCCAATGTCGACGACCATGGAGCCGGTCGGCTCCGTCACCGGCAGGTTGGCGCCGATCGCGGCCGCCATCGGCTCCTCGATCAGGAAGACCCGCCGGGCGCCGGCGCTCTCCGCCGATTCCTGGATGGCACGGCGCTCGACCGCGGTCGAGCCCGAGGGCACGCAGACGACGATCTGGGGCGAGGCAAAGGAGCGGCGGTTGTGAACCTTGCGGATGAAATGCTTGATCATTTCCTCCGCTACCTCGAAGTCGGCGATGACACCATCGCGCAAGGGACGGATCGCCTCGATGTTGCCCGGGGTCCGGCCCAGCATCATCTTCGCTTCGTCACCAACGGCGAGAACCTGTTTCTTGCCCCGATTGCTGACCATCGCGACGACGGATGGCTCGTTGAGGACGATGCCGCGCCCCTTCACATAGACGAGCGTATTGGCGGTACCAAGGTCGATAGCCATGTCGGCGGACAGAACGCCGAGCATCTTCGAGAACATCGAAAGTACACTCCGGTGTGGGGGGCGGGAAAACTTGGCCTTGAGGCCCGCCGCCTCGCTTGCGCTTCTCTTTAAAGACTCATACGCCCCGGCTCAATGTGGAATCTTCGTGATCTGCTTCCGGCGGGCGTCCCCGCGCCCGCTGGCGTCCATATACAAGCCGGCGCCGCTCAGCATAAATTGTCCGGGCAAGCGTGGATTCCCCATGAACGAAATTCGGCGATGCCCACCGAAACAAGAATCCTGAGCTTCACGACTCCCGAAATCGTGGCCGCCCTGAGCGATTTTCACATGCGCCGGCGAAAGCCGATCCCGTCGGGCAAGGTGCTGGCGCTCACCTTCACGCCGCCTCCCGATATTCATGCGACCATCAGGATTCTCCCGGACGGTGCCATGGAGCCGACGGAAATCACCATGAACAGCGAGATCGTCGCGGCGGCCCTGGTCTTGTACTGCATGAACAGCAACATTCCGCTCCCGGCCCGGGCACGAAAGCACCTGCGGCTGCGGTCCGAGTTTCTCGAACTCGTGTTCAGCCATACACCGGCGGCCTGAAAGCCGGACACCGTTCGCTTTTCCTTAATTCCACCCGTGCGACCATGCCGGAGACGCCGACCGCAGGGATTATTTGGGGACTGGCGATATTTGGGAACTGGCGATGACCGAGGAAACGAGAAGCATCACCTTCAGTCCGAACGAGATCGTGACCGCGATCGCCGAATTCCATTTCCGGCGCAAGCTGCCCATTCCGAAAGGCAAGGTCGTCGAGATGAGCTTCACCGCGCCGCCCGAAATCGAGGTTCACCTGAGGATCCAGGGCGAAGGCGAAGCACCGCCCGCCGAATTCAACCTGAAGAGCGAGACGGTGGCGGCGGCCCTCGTCTTCTACTGCATCAACCGCAGCATACCGCTGCCCGCGCTGGCCCGGAAACAGCTTCGCCTGCACGGCGACGGCCTGAAACTCCTGATCTCCAACCTGCACCGGCATTGAGCCGGCGTGCGCAAGGCACCACTTTCGCGTAGCACCTTGCGCGGCACTCGGCCCTTCGGGAAAGAAGCCCCTTATTCCGCCGCCGCCGCCACCGGGGCGGAGCTGCGGATCAGGTGATCGAAGGCGCCGAGCGAAGCCTTGGCGCCCTCGCCCATGGCGATGACGATCTGCTTGTAGGGCACCGTGGTCACATCGCCCGCCGCGAAGACACCGGGGACCGAGGTCTGGCCCTTGGCGTCGACGATGATCTCGCCGCGCGGGGTCAGTTCCACGGGGCCGCCCTTCAGCCATTCGGTATTCGGCACCAGGCCGATCTGCACGAAGATGCCTTCGAGGTCGATCTTGTGCGCTTCGCCGGTCTTGCGGTCCTTGTAGGCCAGGCCCGTCACCTTCTTGCCGTCGCCGATCACCTCGGTGGTCTGGGCCTCCATGATGATCTCGACGTTCGGCATGCTCTTCAGCTTGCGCACGAGCACGGCGTCGGCGCGCAGCACGTCCATGAACTCGAAGACCGTGACATGGGCGACGATGCCGGCAAGGTCGATCGCCGCCTCGATCCCGGAATTGCCGCCGCCGATCACCGCGACGCGCTTGCCCTTGAACAGGGGGCCGTCGCAATGCGGGCAATAGGCGACACCCTTCGTACGGTACTCCGCCTCGCCCGGGACACCCATCTCGCGCCAGCGCGCGCCGGTGGCCAGGATCACGCTCTTCGAGCGCAGCGTGGCGCCCGATTCGAGCTCGACCTCGATCATCTCGCCCGGGGTCAGCTTCTTCGCCCGCTGCAGGTTCATGATGTCGACGTCATAGGACTTCACATGTTCCTCGAGCCCGGCGGCGAGGCGCGGTCCCTCGGTTTCCTTGATCGAGATGAAATTCTCGATCGACATGGTGTCCAGCACCTGGCCGCCGAAACGCTCGGCCACCACGCCGGTCCGGATACCCTTGCGCGCGGCATAGATCGCCGCCGCAGCGCCGGCCGGGCCACCACCGACGACGAGGACGTCGAACGCGTCCTTGGCGTTGATCTTCTCGGCCGCGCGCTTCTCGGCGCCGGTGTCGAGCTTCGCCAGGATCTCGCCCACTTCCATCCGGCCCTGGCCGAAGACGGCGTCGTTCAGATAGACGGTCGGCACGGCCATGATCTGCAGCTTCTCGACCTCTTCCTGGAAGAGGGCGCCGTCGATCATCTCGTGGCGGATGCGCGGGTTCAGCACCGCCATCAGGTTCAGGGCCTGCACCACCTCGGGGCAGTTCTGGCACGACAGCGAGATATAGGTGCGGAAGGTGAAATCGCCGTCCAGCGCCTTGATCTGGGCGATCGTGTCGGCATCCACCTTGG
>JAQVKV010000158.1 GCA_028694545.1 Zavarzinia sp.
GACCGTCTATTCCGCCCCCTCGCGCGAGCTGATGTTCACGCTGGAGACCATTGGCCGCCTGCAGGACATCTCGGGGTACGAGCTTTACGAACACGCCACCCCGGAAGTGATCGAGCAGGTGGTGGAAGAGGCGGGCAAGCTCGCCCGTGACGTCATCGCCCCGACCAATCCGATCGGCGACCGCGAGGGCGCCAAGGTGGAAAACGGCAAGGTCACCGTGCCGGCGGCATTCGAGGCGGCGTGGAAGGCCTATGTCGATGGCGGCTGGCCGGGCGTGCCCTTCGAGCCGGAATTCGGTGGCCAGAGCCTGCCCTGGACCGTGACCGTGGCCGTTTCCGAGCTGTGGTCGTCGGCCAATATGGCGTTCGGCCTGATCATGCTGCTGAACCAGGGCGCGACCGAGGCGATCAACGCCCATGGCACCGAGGAACAGAAGGCCACTTATCTCGAAAAGATGATCGCCGGTGAATGGACCGGCACCATGAACCTGACGGAACCGCAGGCGGGTTCCGACCTCGGCGAGATCAAGTCGAAGGCAACGCCGGCGGAAGACGGCACCTGGCGCGTCAAGGGCCAGAAGATCTTCATCACCTTCGGCGAACACGACCTCTCCAAGAACATCATCCATCTCGTGCTGGCCAAGACGCCGGGCGCGCCGGCCGGCTCGAAGGGCATTTCCTGCTTCATCGTGCCGAAGTACCTGATCAACGAGGACGGTTCGCTCGGCAAGCGCAACGACGTGCGCTGCGTCTCGATCGAACACAAGATCGGCATCCACGGCTCGCCCACCTGCGTCATGGCCTTCGGCGACAACGACGATTGCGTCGGCTACATGATCGGCAAGGAGAACCGGGGCCTGCAGGCCATGTTCACCATGATGAACAATGCCCGCCTGTCGGTCGGCGTGCAGGGTCTCGGCCTGGCCGAACGCGCCTATCAGCAGGCGCTCGCCTTCGCGCAGGAGCGCCGGCAGAGCCGCGCCGTCGGCGCCCCTCCGGGCCCGAGCGCGATCATCGAGCACCCGGACGTGCGCCGCATGCTCTTCACCATGCGCTCGACGATCGACGCCATGCGCGCGCTGGCCTGCCGCAACGCGCTCGCGATCGATCTCGCCAAGGTCGCCGCGACCGAGGAAGAGCGCGCGGCCGAACGCGCCATGGCCGACCTGCTGACCCCGATCACCAAGGCCTGGTGCACCGATCGCGGCATGGATCTGACCTCGCTGAACATCCAGATCCACGGCGGCATGGGCTTCATCGAGGAGACGGGGGCGGGCCAGCACTGGCGCGACAGCCGCATTGCCCCGATCTATGAAGGCACCAATGGTATCCAGGCCATCGACCTCGTCACCCGCAAGGTGCCGATGAACGGCGGCGACACGGTGCGCGGCCTGATCGCCGAGATCGAGGCGGTCATTCCCGCGCTGGAGACCGCCGAAGGCATGGACTTCAAGGTGATCGCCAAGCATCTGGCACCCGCCACCGCCGCCTTCGCCGAGGCGACCGAATGGGTGCTCGCCCATGTCAACACCAGCCCGAATGATGTGCTGGCCACGGCCTGCACCTACCTCGAGATGGCGGGCAATGTCGTCGGTGCCTGGCTGCAGGCGCGCCTGGCGCTCGCCGCCGCCGAGAAGATGGGCGAGCCGGGGGCGGACAAGAAGTTCCTGAACACGCGCATCGCCTCGGCCCGCTATTTCGCCGAACAGCGCCTGCCGGTCGCCGCCGCCCTGCTGGGCCCGGTCACCAGCGGCAACGCCCTGCTCGCCGATCTGCCGGACCTGCTGATCGCCTGACACGATGAAGCCGCCGACGCTGACGTAGCGTCGGCGGCGCTCTCGGGCGTTAAGTTGACGTGCGCGTCAACCGCCTTACACTCGCGGATGCAAAAGAAGACGAAAGCGAGTGCACGGTGGGCAGCCTGAGTTTTCCCTTTCCCGACAAGCCTGCGCCGGGCCACGCCATCGAGGTGGCGCCGGGCGTTCATTGGGTGCGTTTCACGCTGCCCTTCAGCCTCGACCATATCAATTGCTGGCTGATCGAGGATGGCGAGGGGTGGGCGGTCGTCGACACCGGCCTGCGCGGTCACGAGACCGAGGAGCAATGGCGTCGCCTGTTCGCGGGGGTCATGGGCGGGCGTCCGGTGACGCGCGTCTTCGCCACCCACCTGCATCCCGACCATATCGGACAGGCCGGCTTCCTCGCCCGTCATTTCGGCGCGCCCTTGTGGATGACGCGGGCCGAATTCCTGCTTGCCCGCGTGCTGTGCCTTGACGTCCGCCCCGAACCGCCGGCGGAAGCGGTCGATTTCTATCGTCGCTGCGGCTTCACGCCCGAGATGATCGAGACCTACAAGGCACGCGGCTTCGGCAATTTCTCCCTTGGCGTCACCGAAATGCCCGTCGGCTATCAGCGCATGTCGGACGGCGACCGGATCGAGATCGGCGGCGACGAATGGGAAGTGGTGGTCGGGCGTGGCCATTCGCCGGAACACGCCTGCCTGTGGTCGCCCACGCGGAAACTGCTGATCTCGGGCGATCAGGTGCTGCCGCGCATCTCCTCCAATGTCTCGGTCGGCGTGACCGAGCCGGAGGCCGATCCTCTGACCGACTGGCTCGACTCGCTGGAGATCCTCGCTCGCAGGATCCCGGACGACGTCATGGTGCTGCCCGCCCACAACGAACCCTTCACCGGGCTGCACTACCGGCTGCAGCGCCTCGCCCAGGGCCATCAGCGCCGGCTGGACATCACGGTCGACGCGCTGGAGGAGCCACGCCACGCCCTCGATCTCATGCTGCCCATGTTCAAGCGCAAGCTGGAAGGCACGGATCTCATGCTGGCGCTGGGCGAAGGGCTTGCCCATCTGCACTGCCTGCGCGCGCGCGGCCTGATCATGCGGGAGGAAGGGGCGGACGGCGTCCACTACTGGCGGCGTCTCGCCACGGCGCGGGACGCCGCTGAATAATACTTCACATGTGAAGTATTTCCGCATAAGGTGCCGGCCATGAGCCGGGAACCACGCCTTTTCCATCTGCTGAACCGCGCCCGTCACGCCGTCTTCAAGGCAGCGGATGCCGAGTTGCTGTTGCGTCTCGACGTGACGGCGGCCCAATTGGGCGCCCTCTTCGTGCTGGGCGAGACGGCGGACTGCACCCCGAGCGATCTCGCCGAGGGGTTGGACCTGAATGCTTCCGCCGTTACCGGCCTGGTTGACCGGCTGGTGCGCGCCGGCCTTGTCACCCGCCACGCGCACGAGACGGACAGGCGCGTGACCCTGCTTGCCCTGACTCGGGCGGGGAAGGAGCGGGTGGCGGCGGCGACACCCCTGATGGCGGCTGTGAACACCCGCATCACTGAAGGTTACACGAAGGAGGAGGTGGCGCTGATTGCCCGCTTCCTGGATACGACCGCGCAACGCTTCACGGCCCGCGAAGGCCAGGCCGAACAGGAAAAGAGGAGAGCAACAACATGATCGAACTGGTTACCAGCGTTACAAAGAATGGCGTGGCCACCATCACCATGAACCGTCCGGACAAGAAGAACGCCCTGACGCTCGCCATGTACGACGGTATCGTCGATGCCATGATGGCGGCGGAAGCTGATACGACGGTCCGCGTCGTCGTGCTGACCGGGGCGGGCGATGCCTTCACCGCCGGCAATGACCTCGTCGATTTCATGCAGAACCCGCCGGATCTCGATGGTGGCGAATCGCCGGTTTCGCGCTTCCTCGCCAAGATCGTGAGCTTCCCGAAGATCCTGGTCGCGGCGGTGAATGGGGTTGCGGTCGGTGTCGGCACCACCATGCTGCTGCATTGCGACCTGGTCTATGCCGCCGATACGGCGAAGTTCTCCATGCCCTTCACTTCGCTCGGCCTGGTGCCGGAAGCGGCGTCGAGCCTGTTCGTGCCGGCCATGATCGGGCACCGCAAGGCGGCGGAACTCTTTCTCTTCGGTGATCAGTTCAATGCCGGCAAGGCGGCCGAGCTCGGCTTTGTCAACGAGGTCGTGCCGGCGGCGGAGCTTGCCGCCCATGTCGCGGCCAAGACGGCGCGGCTCACCGCGCTCTCGCCGTCGGCGCTTCGCCTGACCAAGCAGCTCATGAAATCGGCGACGCCGGATGTCGCCGGCCGCATGAAGGAAGAGGGCGCGATCTTCGGCCGCCTGCTGCGCGGCCCCGAGGTCGCGGAAGCGATCGGGGCCTTCTTCGAGAAGCGCAAGCCCGACTTCTCGCAGTTCGCGGCGTAAGGGGAACGGCGCTCCTTTCGGCCGCCATCCCGGCGAAAGCCCGGATCTTGCGACGTCGGGGCGCCTTTCCGTCACGAGGTCCCGGCTTTCGCCGGGACGACGGAAATCATTTTTCCTCGTCGCGGAGATAGGGTTCGACCGGGCCCTTGAGGAGAATGGTCAGGGGGTTGCCGCGACGGTCGCGGGCGTTGCCGGCGGCGACACGGATCCATCCTTCCGAGACGCAATATTCGTCGACATTGGTCTTTTCCGCGCCCTTGAAGCGGATGCCGATGCCGCGCTTCAGCAGCTCTTCGTCGTAATAGGGGCTGTTGGGATTGGTGGAAAGCCGGTCGGGCAGGCTGTCGCTCATTCGTGGAACCATCGAAGGGTGGAAATTCCGTCCTTAATAGCGATCCGATCCCGCCCTGCCAACCACGGTACGGCAGCCAGGGGGCGGCGTCGGCGCCGGCACCGCCCCGTGACCGTGATCAGGGGCCCTTGTTCAGGCGCTCTGGTCGATCAGGCGGCCGAGGTTGGCCGTCAGGGCGCTTTTCGCGGCGGAGACGGCCGTGGCGGCCGCCGCATCGTCGCTGTCGCCGTCGTTCTCCCGCTCGCCCGGGCGTTCGATCGCCGCGGGCTGAACGGCAGGCGTATAGGCATGGGGCCGCGCGGTCCCGGTGGCACTCATGTTCATGCTTGATTTCCTTCCGAAATAAGCATTCCCATTTTGGTGATATCTCCTGACCGGAACCTGACGGCGCGGAATTCATGAACCGATGCCGGGGTTTTCTCGCTTTTGTCACCGAAGCCGGGCAGGGTGGGGACATTGCGGCGCCGCCGTTCCAGACGATTTCAGGACACTCGATGCGACAGCTTTCCCCCGCCGGCCAGCAGGCCGTCAACGACATCGCGCAACGCCACGGCTTTGGCGCGGATGCCGTCGCTTCCATGCTCGATGCCGTGATCAGCGGCAACGGCACCATGGCCCAGTTCGAGCATCCGGAGTTCGGCGGGTCGGGGCAATGGATGCAGGGCGGCATGATCATGCTGTCCGACATGTTCAACAATTACCTGAAGGGGCGGATCGACAGCCTCTGTAACGAGCTGTCGAATCTCGTCGCCAGCCAGCCCGGCCTGATCCAGACCGGCAGCTTCCAGTCCCAGAGCCAGAGCGGATCGGGCCCCGGCAGCTTCCAGCAGCAGGGCAGCGGCGGCATGATCGGCAATTTCGGGGCCAGCAGCCTGTTCGTGCCGCCCGAGCCCGGGCAGGGCGCCTTCTGGTGGCCGGCCGAGCTTGGCCAGCCCAGCAGCACCGGCGCGCAGAACAATGTCCGATACGCTTGGTTTTCCGGGCCGCGCCGCCTTGCGATCGACGTCAATGGCAAGGTCACGGTCTATGACACGCTGGACCATAATATCGGTGGCTTTTCTCAGCAGCAGTCCTATGGCGGCACGCTGAGCTTCACCAGCCAATATGGCCTGATCGACATCGCCGCCCTGCCGGTCGTCTCGATCGACGGTGTCGCGCCGCCTCCGCCCGCGGCGGCACCGGTGTTCGCGTCCGAACCTCTGCCGGTCCCGGGGCCAACGCCCGCGGCACCGGTGCTGCCGACGGCCCCCGTCTTCGAGGCCGCGCCGGCGCCCGCCTCCGAACAGGATATTTTCGCCATGATCGAGAAGCTGGCGGCCCTGAAGGCCAAGGGCATCCTCACCGACGAGGAGTTCGCGGCGAAGAAGGCGGAATTGCTGGCGCGGCTCTGAGTTCCCCGGGGCGAATCGGCGATTGCCATTGCCATCGTCGGGCTTTTCCGATAGGAACGCGGCTTCCCGACGTGAAGTCGATACGATTTACCCATGGCCGGCGGCCCGCGCGAAGTGGGCACCGTGGTCAAGGAGCAGGACGATGAAGGAAGGCATTCACCCCGACTATCATGTCATCTCGGTGGAGATGACCG
>JAQVKV010000159.1 GCA_028694545.1 Zavarzinia sp.
TCCTGAACAACCGTAGCCGTGAACGCTGTTTGCAGCGCCGCGATCGCCCGCCCCGCATCTTCAGGCGCTGGCGTGCGGCCCAGGTGCCGATAGACGGCGGCGGCGTCCTCCAGCCGTATGCTCTCGACATGGTCGACGCCGCCGCCGCGGCGCCGGCGGACCGTGATTCCGCCGGCCCGCTCCACCATGGCCAGTTCATCCAGGCAGGCGTCGAGCTGGGCGACAGAGCCGAAGGCTTCGAAATCAAGATAGGCGAACAGCCGGGCGGCGGCGGGGTTCGCTTCGTAGCGGTCCAAGAGGTCGCCCAGGAGCTGGCGTGCCCCGGTGAACCGACGACGGCTCACTCCGCGGCCGCCTCGGTCGGTTCCGGTCCAAGCCGCGCACGCAGGTCCGCGTCCGAAAGATATTGCGGATTGGCGGCGCGCATGGCGTCTCGGGCAAGGGGCTTGATGTAGGTCGTCTCGGCGATCACCTGATCGCCGTTCCGGTGGATGTCGATAATGCTGTCGAGGTTCTCCAGGACCGCGGCCCGCTTCTCGCTCGGCGCCGCGATCAGCACCTGAAGACCGATCTCGGCGTAGAAGTCGAGCAGCGTCCGCTGGTTCTGACCGTCCATCTTGCTGAACGCCTCGTCGAAGACCGCGAGGCCCATCCCCTGGCCCTCAGCCGCCGCGGGCCGCCGGACGCCATGATAGAGGTTCGCGAGCGCCGCCCCGATGATGACGTAGAACGGGACCTGACGCTCGGCGCCGCTGGCGGTGCCACGGCGCGTCTCGAAGCTGGTTTCGCGCCCGCTCGCGGTGTCGCGCATGCGCAGATCGAAGCTGTAGTAGTTTCGGTAGTCTTGGAAATCGTCAAACGGAAGAGTCTCATCCTCCATCAACCGCTGGAGCTGAGCGAGCGCGGCCGCATGGCGATCGTCGCGCGGTGCCCCGCGCCCGAAGAGCGAGGCCAGAACCGTCTCGTCGTCTTCGGCCTCCCGCGCGAGCCGGTGCAGGGCGGCGAAGTCCGGCCGGACCTGCGACTTCAGCGTATAGATCTCCCCATGAAGGGGCCGCGTGCGAAGCGCCTTGTTCAGCTCGTTGAGATCGCTCTCCAGGCTGCTGAAGCGGCTGTTGAGGTTATGGATGAAGTCGGTCCGCAGCAGACGGCTAATCTGGTCGGCCGCGTCGTCAGCCTGCTTGCGGTAGCGGATCAGCTCGTTGCCTTCGAGCGCCGTCACCTGCTAGTCGACCCAGGGCTTGATGTCGCCGAGGATTCTCATCTCGGCACCGGACGGCGCCTCGGTATTGAAGGTGAGGCGATAGCTGGTGAGATCGCCGCGGATCTGTATTTCGCAGCTCTTATGCTCGGTGGTGAGCTCGCTGGCCTCGCGCTCCATATCTTGCGCGATACGGGCAGGATTGGGCTTGGACGGCCTCGACCTCAACGCGGCGTAGCGCGTCCGCACAGGCGCGAGGAGCGCGAGATTGCCCACCCGCTCCTTAAAGCGGCGGCGGCGAACCGCGACAGAAAGCCAGGATCCCGGCGAATTCTCGCCGTGGTCGAGCCGCTTCCGCGCCTCGTTGATCTCCGCGGCCAGGGTGGCGCGCACGTCGCCCAGCGTGCGGCGGTCGGTTTGCAACGACTTGAGCTGAGCGCCGGTTTCGTCGAGCGCGGCCTGCAGCTCAGGATCGACGAAGCTCGCGACCTTGTTCAACCGGTTCTGGATGTCGGCCAATCGCTCGTAGTTCATGGAGACCTCGGTCACCAGCGCTTCAAGACGGTCCTGGTCCGCCGGCGGTGCCGCCAACTCCTCCAGCCGGCGGCGCACATCTTCGAGGAATGCGGCGTTTTCGACGTGGCGCTGGTGGATCGCCCGCTGATCGCTGAGCGTGCGCTCAAGCTCCGCCAGCATGAGCCCGGCCGCGGCGCGGCCGATCTTGTAGTCGCGCGTTCGCCGCACCTCGACGACGATGCCGTCGTTATAGGTGCCGTCCCGCATGATCGCTCGGCCGCCGGCCAGCAACTCCGCCTGATTCTCCGCCAAGCGGACGTTGCCGAGGCGGAAGACCACGAAGGCCATCGCCAGCGGATCCTCGCTCCGCAGTGTTGACGCCAGGGACCCCGGCCGCGCCACCCCACCCTCTGAAGCAAGGCGCCGGGTGTTCACGATCCGGCAGCCCCAAAACCGTTGGCGGTTACGGCTGAGCAACTCCACGGCGCGGACGGCGTCGTCGGGCTCCACCAGGATGGCCTCGCGATCTCGGCCGAGCAGGATCTCGGCGGCGTCTCGCCAGTCGTCCTGCGCGACGTCGACCACTTCGCAGACAGCTCGCGGCCGCATGCCTTCCCGTCGCAGAGCTTCCATCAACTCCAGCGTGGCCGGCTCCAGGCTGATCCGCCCATCCCGGGCCTGCTTCAAGCTCAGCTCCAGCCTGCCGATTTCCCGCTGGGCGTCGCTGCGATGCGAGATCGCATCATCCCGGCGTTCCACGACAAGCGGTAGTTTCGCCGCCGCCGCGTTAGAAGCGCGGTCGAGGAGATCGTCCATCGCCCCGGCGTCGCGGGGCCAATCCGGGGGTTGCAGCCCGGCGCTATGCGCCTGGATGGCTTCGAGCGGCTGGAGGAGTTCGCCGAGCCGAAGGGGTTGAAGCTTGTCACGATGCTGGAGCAGGGCGACCCCGCGCGCGGCGAGGGTGAACCGGCCTGAGAGGCGTCGAAGGATGTCGCCGCGCTCTCGCTCCGCATCCCGCGCTTCGATGGCCAGCGTCGCCTTCTTGCCTACGACGTCGGACGCCGCGAGCTCGGCGTTCAAGCTGTCGATCTGCTTGTCGAGGCGCTCGATCTCGGCGTCGTAGTCGCCCATCTCGCGCTCAACGGACCGCAAGCTGGCTGTCTTTGTCCTGACCTCGGCCAGATTTGCAAAGAGCGCTCCGCCCGCTTCCAGCAGATAGGCCAGCCGCTCGACCCCGCGGGCCACCTCTTCGCGCCTAAGCAAATCGTCGAAGCGTGTGATCTGCGATTGCAACGACTGGAGCGCGGTGAGCCGCTCCTCGAGTTCGCGAATATCCTTTTGGATTTGCCTGTAGCGCTGAATCGACTCGCGCAGTTCGCCGATGTCGATGTCCTTCTTTTCCAAAAGGTAGTTCCGGACGAACTGCTCGACGCGGCGAATGTCTTCGAAGGACAGGGCGAGCACGAAGGCGCGTGCGAAACGCTCGGCCTCCACCGGACGACGCCCTGTGAACAGCAGACGCATGTATTCGCGGATGTGATTGCGCGGCGTGTCGTTCCGGAAGCACCGACCGCCGGCGTCCGAACAGGCCCGCTCCAGACGATCCCGCACCACCGTCCAGGGCGCGGAGCGAACTCGATCATCGCCCGCGTCCTCCACGAACAACTCCGTGCCGGCGACAATGCCTTCCGCCACGTAGCGGCCCACGATCGACACCCCTTCCCGGGGCGGCGCCTCGATGCACAGGCCCACCGTGATCGGTTTGCGCGCGCCGCTGGGGTCTTCAAAAGCGAGCGCTATGTGAGTGATCGACCCGGTGCGAAGCGCTTCGTGTTCGTTGAGTTGGCCAAGGCAGTAACTCCGGAGGTCGCGATCGGACCGTCCGCCGCCTTCGCCGGCAGAGCGGTTGAACCTATAGAGATTGGCGGAGCCGCCGGTCAGGACCGCCTGGATCAGGTCGATCAACGTCGACTTGCCGGAGCGGTTGGGACCGAGGATCGCGCCGTTGCCTCCAATATCGAGGTCCACGCGCGTGAACAGGTGCCATTGCACCAGCGCAATCTTGGCCAGGTTCATCATGGCGGGGATTCCGCATCGCCCGCCTGCCCGTCGAGCTCCGGCTCCATCTGGGCGCCCGGAGCCGACTCCTCCTCGAACTCGGCCCCTTGCAGCAGTTGTTCAAGGTGCGTCAGGAATTCCTCGTCGGCGACGACCGTGATGATGGGACGGATTGAAAGCTCCATGTCGTCATCCTCGACCGCCCCTAACCGCACAACGGCGCGTCGTTCGATGCTGCGGACGACATCGCGAAACTGCGCTGCGGGCATGGCCGCGCGCCGCCCGCGAGCGACGACATCCTCATAAGCGGCGTAGGCCTCGTTGAGCGTCAGCAGGACCGATCCGCCGTCCTCGATATCGCCGTTATGGACGCTCTCCTCCCACAGCCGGCGCAGAACGAGCATGACGAGGGTCTCGTCGATCCGCATTCGCGGCGCGCTCATCCGCTCCAGATCCGGCAGCAGCCCAGCCCATCCCTCGCTCTCGCGCACGACGAGGCGGTAGCCGGCGACGTCGAAGTAGTCCCGCAGGAGGTTGACGGCGACGGGCCTGTAGAGGGTGTCGAGCAAACGCGCCGAACCGTGGTCTCCCCGGTGGATGAACTGATCCCTCAGCAATCGGGCGATCAGTTGGGTGATCCGCGCCATGAGCGCCGGATCGCGTTCCTCGAGATGGCGGAACTCAGCGAGCATCGGCGTCCACCAGGGTCACATGATCGCTCTTTCGCCGGATGCGGAAACCGCCGGTCTTGAGCCAGAGATTGTCTACGGGGTTCTCAGGGTCGCGGGCGAACTCGAAATATTCGAGCAGTCGGCGGGTCATCAGGGTTCCCGAACCGCCCACGAGCGCCTCGGGAAGCGCCAGGCGAAGGGCCTGGAAGGCGAGAAAATCGTCGAGGTCCTCAATGTGCAATGTGGCCGCCGAACTCTCGCCCTCGGGTGGCACGCGCCGTTCGAGGAACCGGAGGACTTGGCTGGGCTGGACGTTGAGACGACGGAGGTGCGCCTGTTCCAGTTCGCGACGTAGGGCCCATACGGGATCGTCGGTCCGCAGGATGATCGGGGCGCTTTCGATCGGCGGGCGGAGCGAGCGGCTTCGACCCAGCAACAGGGGCGACCACGGCGTTCGGATGGACTCCAGCGCGCCGTCGATCTTCAAGGCGGCGCCGGCCGCAATTGCACGGTCCAGCTTGGCGATGATCCCCTCGCTCCGCTGAAGGAACGGCCCCGTGCGCCGACCGGCGTAGCGAACCGTATTGCGCAACCTCGCCTCAAGCCGGCCCCGGTACTGCTGAATCCGCGCGAAGGCGTCCTCGATCCGGTCGAACACGCGCCGGATCTTCAGGAGGTCGTCGAAGACGACTTCGCGCGCCGCGCCGACGTTCGGCGCGAGCCGCGCTTCAAGATAGGCCTCCGCCAGGACGTTGATCTCAACGGAGGAGTCTTCGAGTTCCTGGAGCGCTTGGAAAATCCGATGTCGGAAGCGGTAAGGGTGCGACGTCGTCGAGATCGCCGCGTAGTCGCGCAGAAGAACCTGCTCGACGAAGTCCTCGAAGTAGTGCTGCAGGCGGCGTTCGAGGCTATCGCTGGCGAGGATTTGTTTGTCGATGTCGCGGAGCGCGGCGAGCACGCTGCGCAGATAGCGGCCGAAGGTGGTCGCATCGCGGGCGGACTTGTGGAGACCCAGGGCGTTCTCCCGCGGCATCAGGCGCGCGGCTTCCACCGTGGTCTTGATCTCGACGACCAGGCCGCCGAGCTCCTCCGAAAAGCCCTCGCGCATCTGGCACAGGAACTCGATCAACCGCATGGCGCCCGCCGGCATGTCGACGGTCACCTTCAGACCGTAGCGGCTCTCCTCGATCCAGCCGGTGTTGCGCAGCCGGGCATAGATGTGGCGCGCCCGCACCATCGCCTGCGAAGTCGCGTCGGCGTCGGCGGCTGCCGACCGGCGTCGGCGCAGCCGCTTGCCCCGGGCGGGGAGAATCTCGTCGAACTCGACCGGGGTTTCGTCGTCCCGCCAAAGCTCCGGCCGGTCGGACAGCATCTGGTAGACGACGCCGAGGACTTCGGCCTGCGTAGGGAACAGCATGTCCGATCGGATCCAGGTCTCATAGACGTGGATCAGCACCTCTTCGTAGAGGTGACGGTTGGCCCCCGAGAACAGGGTGAAGATATCCGGGTGAAGTGCGCGAAACATGATGCCCCATCTCCACCATAGGCTCGTGGATGGACGACGAACAACCCGTGAACTGTCGGCTGCCGTCAACCTCAGATAGCGGCAGAGTTCGGGGTGTCCGACTGGAGCTAGGCGGCTGGCCCGTTACGATTTCCGCCCCGTCGAGCGCTTCGCCACAGAATGAATATGCGCTGCGCGCTATGAAGCTCTCAAAAT
>JAQVKV010000160.1 GCA_028694545.1 Zavarzinia sp.
ACAGCAGGTGATCGAAGGGTAGGGTGGCGAAATGGGCCGCGACGGCCGCGTCCCCCGTGACCACGGCGATCTCGCTCTCGTCGAAGGCGGAGGCGATCATCTTCCGGGTGAGTTCCGAGCAGGCGGGGGTGAATTCCGACGGCTTGATGATCGCGCGGTTGCCCGCCGCGATGACGCCGGCCAGCGGCGCGAAGATCAGGTTGAAGGGGAAGTTCCACGGGCTGAGGATGCCGACGACTCCCAGCGGCTGATATTCGACCCGGGCGACGGCGTCGGGAAACTGGGCGTCGAACGTCTCGGGCTTCATCCATTCCCGCAGGCTCTCGCGCGCGAACTTCAGCGAGCTGATGACGGCGAAGACGTCCGCCAGCAGGGTGGCGGTCGCGCTGCGGTTGCCGAAATCCTCGTTGACCGCTGCGACGATGTCGTCCTTGTGATCGACCATGAGGCCGATCACCCGGTCGAGCCAGGCGATGCGGGTCTCGGCGTCGAGCGGCCCCTGTGCCAGATGCGCGGCCTTCTGCACATTCAGCAGCCGTTCCAGATTCTGTTGCGGTGTCGTGAAGGCAGCCGTGTTCATCCTTGTAACCCCCTGGTTCGTTTCCGGTGTTTTCGTCATTTTTGCAAAGCGGCGGCGCTGCCCGCGGGACGGGCTCGTGCGCCATCATCTGAAAGCGGCGCGCGCGTAGCCGTAACCGACGAAAGGTTGGCGGTCGCGAATTTCGGCTGTTTCCTGGGGCGGGAGACGATGGAGCGGCGGGAAAACGCCAAGCCAACCTAAGGGTTGGCGCGGGCCAAAGCCGAATTTGTCAAATTGTCATTCATTGGCGTGGCTTGTCGGCATGTGTGTGCCGCGCCAGCACCCGAAATCAAGCAGGTTCGGCAAGGGAACAACAAGCCTGCCGGCCGATCTGGGAGGATGGCGAGACATGTATTCATACCTCATCTACTATATTCCGGTGCTGGTCCAGGTGGCCGCCGGCGCCGGGTTCGTGGCGGGCGGCGATTGGGTCTATATCGGCATCGCCAGCTTCCCCTTCTTCGCCGTCCTCGACAGCATCTTCCCGGATGATATGTCGACCCGCCGGATCAAGAGCAAGTCGATCGCCTATATCCCGGTCTGGCTCTCGACCCTGCTGTCGCCGGCGCTTTTCCTGGTGGCGGCCTGGCAGGTCGGCCAGGGGGATCTGACCGTGTGGCAGCTTGTCGGCTGCGCGGCCGGCTGCGCCTGGATGGGCGTGGTGCCGCTGGTGCCGTCGTCGCATGAACTCTACCATCAGCGCAGCGCGCTCGCCCGGGCGGTCGGTCATTACGCCCAGGTCTGCTATCTCGATTGCACGCGCGACATCGCCCATGTGATCGGTCACCACATCGACGTGGCGACCCCGAAGGACGGTGACACCGCGCCGCGCGGCAAGAGTCTCTATGCCTTCACGGGCCCCGCCATCATCCGCAGCACCCGGGAAGCCTGGGGGGCGGAGAGCGATGCGCTCGAGAAGCGCGGCAAGGGGCGCTGGTCGATCGGCCACCGCCTCTACAAGGCGATCGTGGCACAGACCCTGTTCCAGCTCGCGATCTTCCTCATCGGCGGCTGGACCGCGCTGGCGGTCGGCATCGGCGGTGTGCTGATCGCCCGTGTCTGGGTCGAATCCTTCAACTACTTCCAGCACTACGGTCTTGTTCGCGTCGAAGGTGCGACCATCTGCAAGCGCCACGTCTGGAATCATCTCGGCTTCTTCTCGCGCGTGATGGCCTACGAGATCACCAATCACGCCGATCACCACCTCGACTCCTATCAGGCGTTCTACAGGCTGACGCCGGATCAGACCGCCATCAGGATGCCGAGCGTCTTCGTCTGCTTCCTTGCCGCGCTGATCCCGCCGCTCTGGCACAACATGATCATCAAACCGGCGTTGAAGCGTTGGGACAACGAGTTCGCCAACGCGGAGGAGCGCAAGCTCGCCCGCGAGCAGAATCTCGCCGCCGGCTGGCCGGACTGGTTCGACGAAGCCCCGGCCGATGGCAGCAAGAGCATGGGGGCTTCCCAGGCCGCCTGATCCGGGTTGCCTGTCCAGTGCTCTTCCGGGCCGGGGCCAGTCCCCGGCCCGTATTTGTTCCGATGAGGGGAGGAAAGTACAATGGTCCAGTTACAGCGCCGCATGATCGGTCATGCCGCCCTGGTGATGCTGATCGCTTTCGTCGCTGGCGGTGGCCTGCTGGCCAGCCTGCTCGGCGGTCTCGAACTGGTGCCGGGAAGCGTTCTCGAATTCGAGGTCTTCGGCAATACCGACGCCTGGGTGCGCGCCCATCTGGGCGGCATGTTGAACGCGATCATGGTGATCGTTGTCGCCCTGCTGATCCCCGTGGTCGGCTTTACGGAAGGGGGCGCGCGGCGGCTGGGCTTCATGGTGGCGGGGACGGCCTGGGCCAATACCCTGTTCTACTGGGCGGCCCTGATCGCGCCCAATCGGGCGCTGACCTTCGGCGACAACCGCTTTGGTGAAAGCAACTGGGCGGCAGTCGTCGGTCTCGCCCCGGCGCTGGTCTTCACCATCGTCATCATCGTCGCCTTCGCGATCATCGCGTCACAGGCGTTTTCCCGCCGCGCCTGAGCGTTCACGAGACCTGAGCGGGGACGGGCATCGGCGTGGATGCCCGCCCCGGTTTCGCGGTCAGGCGCGGCCGGGCGCCTCGATGCGGCCGCCCTGGCCGAAGCGTGGGTCCGGCGCGCTGCCCCAGATATCCATGGTCCGGGGGTGCATTTCCAGCATGCGCGGTGCGCGCCCTCCATGTTCGTCGATCAGTTCCATGCCGAAGCTGAACTCGATGGTCATGCCGTCGGGGTCGAGGAAATAGAGGAAGATGCTGGTCGAGGGCAGGTGACGCCCGGGGCCGAAGACGATGGGAACGCCGGCGTCGCGCATGCGGGTCACGGTCTTGCCGATATCGTCGATGTCGGAAACCATGAAGTTCACGTGATGCAGATGGCTCCGGTCGCTGCGGCCGATGGCGAACGTGTGGTGCAGCGGATTGGGGAAGCAGCGCATCCAGGAGAATTTGCCGTCCACGAAATCCGACAGCGCGAAGTTGAACGGCCCGCGTAGCATGTCGACTGCCTGCTCATAGGCCGGGGTCGCCACCACCACATGGCCGATGCGAACGATGTTCGCGAACGCGGGCACGAAGGGCAGGGCCATATGGGTCATGCGCTCGTAGCATTCGATCAGCAGGCCGCTGTTCGGCTCGCGCACGCGGAAGCTGGCGCCCTGGCGCAGGGCGGCGCATTCCGCATCGCCGACCCACTCGGGGGCGAGGCCGGCGGTGACGAAGCTGGCAAAAGCCGCGTCCAGGTCGGCGGGGGCGGCCATCTTGAAGGCGGCCCTGGCGATCCCGGCCTCGGCGGCCTTGTGCAGCACGAGATTGTGGTGGTCGCTGCCACAGCGAAGACAGGCGGTCGCCTCGTCGCGGGCGACGAGGTCAAGACCGACAAGGTCGCGATAGAAATGGATCGAGCGGTCGAGGTCCGTCACGTTGAGCGCGGCATAGCCGAGCTTTTCATAGCGGAATTCAGGTCGGAATTCGGGGGTCTGCATGTCGGGATCTCCGGCGATGGGCGGGCGGTGGCGGCGGCCCGGGGCCGCCGCCGTGCCGGGTTACAGCAGGATGCTGACCCGCCCCTGGGGGCGGAGGCCGTCAAGGTCGAGCACGCTGCGCTTGCGGCGGATCCGCATGCCCTCCGGCGTGCGGCGCAGCAGGTAGTCGTAGGCGCCGACATAGAGATCTGTGTGACCCCATTTGGTACGATAGACGGCAAAGCCCGCTTCCAGGTGGATGTCCGCATCGTCGTTTTCGAGGATCCGCACATTGCTCAGCAGATGGCGGGTCTTCGAGCGCGGTTGTTCAGACCACATGGTGCGCTTTTTCAGGCGCAGTACGCGCTGCTCCAGCCGCTCGAAGTCATCGGCGATGTAGAACAGGCTGTCGTGCGGATCGGCATCCTTGGCGAGATCGGTCGAGGGAACCTGATATTCCGCGTCCGGCGTGAACAGGGCCAGCCATTGATCGAGCTTCCAATTGTCGAGGAGGGCGGCCTCCTCGAACAGGAAATCCTCCATTTCGAGGCGCAGGGGCAGGGTCATCACCGGGTCTCCTCCGCGGCAAGGGTGGGGGCGACGCGGCGGTTCCATTCTTTCCAGAACGCCCGCATCTGGATTTCATCGTCATAGCTGGGGTCGAGCCCCATGCCCTTCGAGATGTCGTTCCATTCGGCGCCGCTCTCGTGCGAGTTCTGGTAGCCCGCCTGGCAGGATTCCAGAGCCTCGACATCGTCAGGCGTGGCGAAGCCGCCGGGGCCGAGGAATTCGAGGAAATTGTCGAGCCGGTACTGGCGCGCCCATTCCGATTCCCTGGCGGGCGCCAGCGCCCAGCCATTGACATTCATGTAATCCGGCGCGACCGGATAGAAGGTGCGGAAGGTGACCGCCATGATGTCGTTGACGACGAGATTGGGGAAGATCAGCAGATTGCGGTTCTTGAACGCGATCCGTTCCGCCTTCTCGCGGCCGTGCAGTTCCTCGAGACGGGCGCGGATGGCGTCCAGTTCCTTCTTGCCTTCCTCGCCCCATTTGGGAATCCAGCGTGCCACCGGGCGGCCCCAGGGCGAGCTGTATTCGACCACCGCATGGCCGTTGCCGAGATCGCGACCGACGCCGGACAGCGCCACTTCCTCGCCCTTGGCGTGGGTATTGCCGAGATAGTCGAGATAGGTCGCATGAGTGGTGGCGGCGTGGTAGCCGTCGTTGCTGTTCTCGACCAGCAGCTTCCAGTTCGCCCGGATGGCATATTCCTGCATGCCCTTGACGATGGTCATGCCGGCATCCGACTGGTCGATCACCAGATCGAGATATTCCCGCGCATTGCCGAGATAATCGACGAGGGAGCCCGCCTCGGGATCGAAATTCACGAAGCAGAGGCCGCGATAATTGTCGAAGCGCGGTACCGACACCAGGTTGCCCCGGCCCTGTTCCTTGAAGTCGGCGCCATAACGGTCGCCGCCCGGGATCATCTTGGCCTTGCCGTCGGTCCCGAAGGCCCAGCCGTGGTAGAAGCAGACGAAGGTCTTCGTGTTACCCTTGGCCTCGCGGCAGACTTCAGCGCCCCGGTGCGGGCAGGTGTTGAAGAAGGCGTTCAACGTGCCGCTCTGGTCGCGGGTGAAGACCAGATTGCGCTTGGCCACCATGCGGCGAAGGAAATCGCCGTTCTTCGGCACCTCGGATTCATGGCCGAGATAGAGCCAGCATCTGTTGAAGACCGCGTCGTATTCGGCGCTCATCACCTCGTCGTCGGTGAAGGCACGGCGCGCGACCTGAAACAGGGCGCGCGGTCCATCTTCGACCACCAGGGGCCTGGGTTCCATGGCGTTCATGTTTTTCCTCCCTTGTCGGGCGATATCGCCCTCGTGACGGGCGCACTATCGGAAGGAGGGTGGGGGATTCGCATTGACATGAATCATTTTACAAACAGGTTGGACTGTTTGTTGAAAAATAGGGGGCGTGCCAGGAATGGCATCGTCAGGCGTGCCTGAGGGGCAGATAAGGGGTTGCTGATAATAATAAATTAGCGAACTAAATATGAGGAATCGGCTTTGAAGTGGTGTCGACACCTTCCCGCTCCGAGAGCCGGAGCTCGCATTGCCGGTGCCAATCGGCGTCACGGATGTGCGGGGCGCTAGATGACGGAATGTGGCATGGTGCAACTATAAAATTTATATTATTCAGTACTATATTGTCATTGTCGCCAGACGAAAGTGTGGGGGGTGGAAAGATTTCAGGCCTGTGGGTTTGATCGGCAGATGGATGAATTCTTGCACACGCCATGCCTGATGTTGCATCGCGAAGATAATAAGTAAGCGAACTAGATTGATGCACCTCAATGCGCTCTCGGCGCCTTGTGGCGATAGTGGCGACCTTGCCGCAACGCGGTCCGCGAGGAGAGCCTTTCATGAACCCGACGATCCCCATGGATCTGATCGCCCCCATCTACAACCCGGCGACCTTCACCCGCCCGGACGAGGTCGACCGCATCTTCGAGCGTCTTCGTCGTGAACATCCGCTCGCAGTCGCGGACGTCCCGGGTTACGATCCGC
>JAQVKV010000161.1 GCA_028694545.1 Zavarzinia sp.
CCCGGATTCGCCATGACCCGTGCCGCGCTGCCAGCACCGCATGCCGGCCATGCAAGGAAATGGCGCAAACCTACGCAAGTCGGCATATTGCATATGGTTAGCGCATCACTTTAAATCACTTCCAGATACGGCTTGGCGCGGACCGGCCGTAAGATCCGGCCCGCCGGTGCCGTACGCCCTTCAATGTGCAGGGGGTGCGAAGATGCTTGATGCCTTGCTTAAGAAGGTCATCCGCATTGGACGGTTGACCGTGATTGGCCCGGACGGCGTATCCAAGACCTATGGCACGGACAGGGATAGCCCCTGCCCCATTATCCGAATCCATGACCGCGGCGTGCTTCTCCGCGCCGCACTCGACCCCAGTCTCGGCTTCGCCGAAGCCTATATGGACGGCAGGGTGACGATCGAGAACGGCGACGTCTACGACGTCTGCATGGTCGTCATCCACAATTTCGAGAAGGTCGGCCTGTCCGGCATGGCGAAGTTGAAGGCGCGCCTGCGCGACATCCTGCGGCCGTTCGAGCAGATGAACCTGCTGACCGCCGCGCGTCGCAACGTCGCCCATCACTACGATCTTTCGGGCGAACTCTACGATCTCTTCCTCGATGCCGACCGGCAATATTCCTGCGCCTATTTTGCCCGTCCGGACATGACGCTGGAAGAGGCGCAGGCGGCGAAGAAGGCCCATATCGCCCGCAAGCTGCGGCTGGAGCCGGGCATGCGCGTGCTCGACATCGGCTCGGGCTGGGGCGGCCTCGCCCTGTCCCTCGCCAAGGACCATGGCGTCGACGTCCTGGGGGTCACGCTCTCGACCGAACAGCTCGGGGTCGCGCGGGAACGGGCCGGTAAGGCGGGCCTCGCCGACCGGGTGAAGTTCGAACTGTGCGACTATCGCAATGTCACCCAGAGCTTCGACCGCATCGTTTCCGTCGGCATGTTCGAGCATGTGGGCGTGCGCTTCTACGATACCTATTTCAACAAGATGCGCGACCTGCTGAAGCCGGACGGCCTTGCCCTCATGCATACGATCGGCCGGGCCAGTCCGCCGGGGGCCACCAACAGCTTCATCGCCAAATACATTTTCCCCGGCGGCTATACGCCCGCCTTGTCAGAGGTGATGGCCTCGGTCGAGCGCAGCGGCCTCATTGGCTGCGATGTCGAAATCCTGCGCCTCCACTACGCCGAGACGCTGAAGGAATGGCGCCGCCGCTTCCTTGCCAACCGCGACAAGGTCGAAGCCCTCTACGACGCCCGCTTCTGCCGCATGTGGGACCTCTACCTCGCCTCCTGCGAGGCGTCGTTCCGGGTCGGCGGTCAGGTGGTGTTCCAGGTACAGTTGGGACACGACGTCGCCAGCGCGCCGATCACCCGCGACTATCTCCACGACCACCCCGCGGAGACCCCTCTGGCGATGGCGGCACAGTAGACAGTAGACATCCCCGTCGTTCACAGGCTGTGGACGAAAAATCTGGGGATGGACCGAAGCACGACGCAAAGACCGCTCGGCCTCCCCGTTGCGGGGGGCTAGACTGTGGCGATGGATAACGCACATGCCCTTGCCGGCCCGATGATCGTCCCAGGCGATTCGGGACAGGATCCCCATTATCGCGCGCCGCCCCATAATCTGGAGGCGGAGCAGGCCCTGCTCGGCGCCATCCTCGTGAACAACGAGGCGCTGGCGCGGGTATCCGAATTCCTGCTGGCGGATCATTTCTTCGAGCCGCTGCACCAGCGCATCTTCGCCCATGCCCTGAAGCTGATCGAACGCCAGCAAATCGCCAATCCGGTCACCCTGCGCCCCTTCTTCGAGCAGGACCCGGCCATGGTCGAGATCGGCGGACCGTCCTATCTCGCCCGGCTGGCGGCGAATGCCGTCACCATCATCAACGCGGGCGACTATGGCCGGGCCATCTATGACCTCGCCATGAAACGCGAGCTGATCCAGGTCGGCGAGGAGATCGTGAACACCGCCTATGAGGCGGACATCGACAGCAGCGCCGAGGACCAGATCCAGGCGGCCGAGGGCAAGCTGTTCAACCTCGCCGAGGCCGGCACCCGCGACGGCGGCCTGATGCCCTTCTCGCACGGGTTGACCGAGGCGATCCACGCGGCGGAACGCGCCTTCAAGTCCGACGGCAAGCTGACCGGCGTCACCACCGGCCTCGTCGACCTCGACCAGAAACTTGGTGGGTTACACCGATCCGATCTTCTCATCCTCGCGGGCCGCCCCTCGATGGGCAAGACCGCGCTCGCCACCAACATCGCCTTCAACGCCGCCCGCGCGGCGCGGTTCGAGAAGGACGCTCAGGGTCGCACGATCACCAGCGAGGGCGCGGTCGTCGCCTTCTTCTCGCTCGAAATGTCGGCCGAACAGCTCGCCATGCGCATGCTGTCCGAACAGTCGCGCATCACGTCGGAAAAAATCCGCCGTGGCCAGCTGACCACCGACGAGTTCCATCACCTCGTCTCCGCCGCGCAGGAAGTACAGCGCCTGCCCCTCTATATCGACGATACGCCGGGCATCACCATTTCAGCGCTGCGCACGCGCTGCCGGCGCCTGAAGCGGCAGGCGGGCCTCGGCCTCGTCATCGTCGACTATCTGCAGCTCGTCAATCCGTCGGGCAAGTCGCGCACCGACAACCGGGTGGGCGAATTGTCGGAGATCACCCGTGGCCTGAAGATGCTGGCAAAGGAGCTGGACGTTCCCGTCATCGCGCTGTCGCAGCTCTCCCGCCAGGTCGAGAACCGCGAGGACAAGCGGCCCCAGCTCGCCGACCTTCGCGAATCGGGCACGATCGAGCAGGACGCCGACGTCGTCATGTTCGTGTTCCGCGAGGAATACTACCTGATGCGCCGTGAGCCGCGCGAGGGCACCCCTGAGCACGCCGCATGGCAGGACGAGATGGAAAAGGTGCATAATCTGGCCGAGGTGATCCTCGGCAAGCAGCGCCACGGTTCCATCGGCATCGTGAAGCTGCGGTTCGATCCGTCCCTCACCCTGTTCCAGAATCTGGCGCGTGAGGATTACCTGCCCGATGTCGACGCCTATTGAGCTGCTTTCCGCCGAAGGCCCCGTCGGAGCCACCACACGCCTGATCATCGACCTCGACGCCATCGCCGAGAATTGGCGCCGCATGGCTGCCCTCGCGGCACCGGCTCGCGCCGGCGCGGCGGTGAAGGGCGACGGCTATGGTCTCGGCGCGGCGAAGGTCGCCCCCGCCCTCCACGCCGCCGGCTGCCGCACCTTCTTCGTTGCCCATCTGGGGGAGGCGCTGGCCCTGCGCCCGCTGCTGTCCCGGGACGCGGCGATCTTCGTCCTGCATGGCATTCCGCCCGGCTGCGCCGGCGAATTCACCGGCGCGGGCATAACGCCGGTCCTCAACAGCCTCGGCGATGTCGCGGTCTGGGCGGCGGCGGCACGGGACGCGGGACGGAAGCTGCCAGCCGCCCTGCACGTCGATACCGGCATGTGCCGCATGGGCCTGCCGGAGGACGAGATCGCGCTGCTTGCCGCCGACCCGACCCTTCTCGACGGGATCGAGCTGTCCTTCGTCATGAGCCATCTTGCCTGCGCCGATGACCGCGCCAATCCGATGACGGCGCGCCAGCGCGAACGCCTGATCGAGACCGCCGCCCGCATCCACCATCGGGGCGCGCTGGCACTCGCCAATTCCGCCGGTGTGCTGTGGGGCGCCGACTATCATTTCGACCTGGTCCGGCCGGGCATCGCGCTCTATGGCGGCAATCCCATTCCGGGCGAGCCCTGCCCGGTGCTGCCCGTCGTACGGCTGGAAGCCGGCATCCTGCAGGTGCGCGACATTGACCGGCCAGAGAGCGTTGGATACGGTGCCGTCCACAAGGTGGAGCGGCCGACCCGGGTGGCGACGGTGGCGGTCGGTTATGCCGACGGCTATCTGCGCGCGGCCGGCAACCGTGGCCATGCCTTGGTCGCCGGGCGCGAAGTGGCCATCCTGGGGCGGATTTCCATGGACCTGATGACGATCGACGTGACGGACGTACCGCCTGACACCTGTCGTCCGGGCATGCCGGTTACTCTGATCGGCGACGCGCTGACGATCGACCGGGTGGCGGCGACCATGGATACCGTATCCTATGAATTGCTCACCCGCCTCGGCCGGCGTTTCGCCCGCCATTACCTCGGTGGTGTCTGATGTATAATCCGCTGGCGCTGGTGGGCCGCGCCACTCTCTCCTTCTTCGCGTCCGCCGGCAGGCTCGCCTTGTTCGCGGGCAACGGCGTCCAGCATGTGGTGCGCCCGCCCTTCTACCTCGCCCTCGTCGGGCGGCAGATGATCTCCATCGGTTATTTCTCGCTGCCGGTCGTGGGCTTGACCGCGCTCTTCACCGGCATGGTGCTGGCGCTGCAGATCTATATCGGCTCGTCCCGCTTCAACGCGGAAAGCGCCGTCGCCACCATCGTCGTCATCGGCATCACCCGCGAACTCGGCCCCGTGCTCTCGGGCCTGATGGTCGCCGGACGTGTCTCCGCCGCGATGGCGGCCGAACTCGGCACCATGCGCGTCACGGAACAGATCGACGCGCTGACCACGCTCTCGACCAATCCGTTCAAATATCTGGTGGCGCCCCGACTGATCGCCGCCACCATCACCATGCCGATCCTGGTGCTGATCGCCGACATCATCGGCGTCATGGGCGGTTACCTGGTTGGCACGGCGAAACTCGGCTTCAACTATGGCTCCTACCTGAAGTCGACCGTCGATTTCCTCGAGCCGATGGACGTGATTTCCGGTCTGGTGAAGGCAGCCGTCTTCGGCTTCCTGCTGGCGCTGATGGGCTGTTACCACGGCTATCACAGCAAGGGCGGCGCGCAGGGCGTTGGTGCCGCGACGACCAATGCCGTGGTTTCGGCCTCCGTGCTGATACTCGCCGCCAATTACCTCATCACCGAGATGTTCTTCACGTCATGACGACACCGAAGCTGAAACTCCAGGGCGTCGCCAAGCATTTCGGCCACAAGAGGGTGCTGGACGGCATCGATCTCGAAGTCGGAAAGGGCGAATCCCTCGTCGTCATCGGCGGCTCCGGCACGGGTAAATCCGTGATGCTGAAATGCGTGCTGGGCCTCATCCGGCCCGATCGCGGCGTGATCGAGGTGGACGGCGAGAATGTCGTCGGCCTGCGCGGTTTCGCCAAGGATGCCTATCTGTCCAAATTCGGCATGCTGTTCCAGGGCGGCGCCCTGTTCGACAGCCTGAAGGTCTGGCAGAACGTTGCCTTCGGCCTGATCCAGGGGCGTGGCATGAAGCGGACACATGCGAAAGAGATCGCCATCGACAAGTTGGGCCGGGTCGGCCTCAACGCGGATGTGGGCGAGCTGTTCCCGGCCGAGCTTTCGGGCGGCATGCAGAAGCGCGTGGCGCTGGCCCGCGCCATCGCGAGCGAACCCGAGATCATCTTCTTCGACGAGCCGACCACCGGCCTTGATCCGATCATGGCCGACGTCATCAACGACCTGATCGTCGAATGCGTGCGCGACCTCGGCGCCAGTACCCTGACCATCACCCACGACATGGCGTCGGCCCGCAAAATCGCCGACAAGGTCGCCATGATCTACAAGGGCCACATCATCTGGCACGGCAGCAAGGACGAGGTCGACCATTCGGGCAATGCCTTCGTCGACCAGTTCATCCATGGCCGCGCCGATGGCCCCATCACCATGGACGTGCTGAAGCCCTGATGGCACGGCCACAGGAATCCTGGGTCTGTCAGGTCTGCGGCGCGGCGGCGCGCAAATGGTCCGGGCGCTGCGAAGCCTGCGGTGCCTGGAACAGCATGGTCGAGGAAGCGGCCCCCGCCGCCCTGCCCGGCGGGCTGGACGCGAAGAGCCGGCGCAAGTCCCGCGCGCCCGCCTTCGCCGATCTCCGGGGCGGCGAAGCGCCGCCGCCGCGCCTGCCCAGCGGCATTGACGAATTCGACCGGGTCGCGGGCGGCGGTCTGGTGCCCGGCTCCGCCTTGCTGGTGGGCGGCGACCCCGGCATCGGCAAGTCCACCATCCTGCTGCAGGTCGTCGCCGCGCTCGCGCGGGCCGGGCGGGTTTGCGCCTATGTTTCCGGCGAGGAGGCGATCGATCAGGTGCGGCTG
>JAQVKV010000162.1 GCA_028694545.1 Zavarzinia sp.
ATGATCACGGTCGGCACGTCGCCGAAGGCCGGGGTCAGTATCGAGGCGTCGGTGAAATAGGAGGCACCGCGTGGCTCCGGCGGTTCGCCCAGGGTCTCGGCGGCCAGGGCGAAGACATGCTGGATCCAGTCGTCCGTCGGGCTGGTGATCACGTGATCGACGTCGACCACGCGTTTCAGGCTGGCCTCGGGCCCGAGGAGGTCGGCGATCTCGCAATAGACTTCCGAATTGCGCTGGCCGGGGACGGTGCGGATGTCGATGCCGACACGGGCCCGGTCCGGCACGGAATTGACGTTGATGCCGCCCTGAAGGGTGCCCACGTTCAGGCTGGCACGCCCGAGGTGGCGGTGGGGCTGGGCGGCGAAACGATGCTCGGCGAGGCAGAGTGTTCCCCGCGCCGCCTTGTAGAGCGCGTTCACCCCCTGTTCGGGCATGGAGCCATGGGCGGTCACGCCGCTATATTCGGCCTGGAGCCAGAGCGCCCCCTTGTGACCGATGAGCGGATAATTCGCCGTCGGTTCCCCCACCACCAGCGCGCCGACCTTCGGCAGGGCGCCGTCGAGCGTGGCGAGGTGACGGGCGCCATCGCATCCCGTCTCCTCGCCGGCGGTGAGGACGAGGGCGAGGTTGCCGTCCGGCATGTTTCGCGCGAAGTCGAGGGCGGCGACCACCATGGCGGCGACGCCGCTCTTCATGTCGCTGCTGCCCCGGCCATAGAGACGGCCGTCCGCGATCTCGCCGGCGAAGGGATCGTGGTGCCAGGGCGTGGTGCCCAGCGGCACGGTGTCGAGGTGGCCGGTGAAGCAGAGGGCGGGGATGGCGCCGGTCCCCCGCGTGGCGACGAGGCTTGGCCGGTCCGGCGCGTGATCGAAGCGGCGGACATGGAAGCCGCCATCCTCGAGCAGGCGGCCCAGTACCTCGGCCACCGCGCCCTCGTCCCCCGGGGGATTGATCGAGCGCAGGCGCAGGAGGTCCCGGGTCAGGGCGACGGCGTCGGTCATCGCCCTCACTCCGGGATCTGCTGTTGAAGGAGTCTTCCGCGGATCTGGTCGATGATGACGGCGAGGATGAGCAGGAGGCCGAGGACGATCTGCTGCACGTAGCTGTCGACGCGGAGGAGGTTCATGCCGTTGGTCATCATGGTGACGAAGACGGCGCCGAGGGCGGCATGGGAGAGGCGGCCGATGCCGCCGAAGAAGGAGACGCCGGCGATGACGACGGCGGTGATGGATTCGAGCACGAGGGTGCCGCCGAGCGTCGCCTCGCCGGTGGCGACGCGCGCGGTCAGCAGCACGGCGCCGAAGCCGACGATGGTGGAGCACAGCACATAGGCGAGGACGAGGGTGAGGCGGGTGTTGATGCCGGCGAGATGGCTGGCCACGCGGTTGCCGCCGACGGCATAGATCCGGACGCCGAGGGGCGTGTGGTAGAGCACATAGGCCATGACGAGGCAGAGGCCGAGGGCGAAGAGCATGGGCACGGGCAGGCCGAAGGGGGCGGCATAGGCGAAGAAGCGGCCGAAGGCGTCGGGCAGGCCGTAGACGGGCATGCCGCCGGAGATGGTGAGGGCGATGCCGGACAGGACGGAGAGCATGCCGACGGTCATGATGAAGGGGCTGACGTTGAAGATCGCGACACCGATGCCGTTGGCGAGGCCGGTAAGGGCGCCGGCGGCGAGGCCGGCGAGGAGGGCTGCGGCGATGGCGAGGGGGACGGCGCCGGGATCGGCGGCGAGGACGGCGGAGCCGGCGAGGGCGGTGACGACGGAGACGAGGGCGACGGTGGAGCCGACGGACATGTCGATGCCGCGGACGAGCAGGGTGATCATCTGGCCGATGCAGATGATGACGAGGTAGGAGGCGTTGCGGGCGATGTTGAAGAGGTTCTCGTAGCCGAGGAAGCGGGGTTCGGCCAGGCCGAAGCCGACAATCGCCGCCAGCAGCGCCACCGGCAGGATACCGTGACCGACGAGAAAATGGGTGATGGCGCCGGTTACCGTCTTCATACCCCCCGACGCTCCCCGCCTGGGCGGGGTCGCCGCGACCGTCTCGTCCGCACGTGACATGCACTATCCTCCAGATGGCCGAAACGGCCTTGATTACAAACGCAATTCTCCCATCGCGCCTTTCGGCACGTCGTCATTTCCATTTCCCGGAGCGAAGGATGGGAAGCAATCGGTCCCGATGGCGCAGGCTGGCGCACCCCGGCTCTCCGTCCCCTTCGATCCCCTTGCGTCGGATCTTCCCTGGACCCGATCGTCGATGTCTTATTGAACGGGTGCGACAGGTCATGATTCAAATCGATAATTTTAATGAGAAGATTGAACAGACTGATGTCCGTCGACGATCACCGCCCCCGAACCCGCCGTCAGGAATTGCCACCATGTCCGCCGAAGCCGCCCGGCCCGAACGCAAGTCCTACCGCCGCCTGCCGCCCGCCCGGCAGCGCGAGCGCCTGATCGAGGCGGCGCTGCAATGCCTGAACCGCCATGGCGCCGAAGGGACGACGGTGCGCCATATCGCGGCCGAGGCGGATCTTTCGATCGGCATGATCCGCCATCACTTCGGCACCAAGGACGCGCTGCTGGCCGAAGCCTATCGCCATCTTTCGGCGGCGCTGCACGAGGTGGCGGAACGGGCCATGACGGCGGCGGGGGATGATCCGGTCGCCCGGCTGCGGGCCTATCTGAGCGCGGGCCTCCGGCCCCCGGTGCTGCGTGTCGAATATGTCCGGGCGCGTTTCCTGTTCTGGGGGCTCAGCCAGTCCAACGAAGCCGTCCGGGCCGTCCACGACGACATCTATGCGGCTTTCGAGGACCGGGTGGCGGTACTGCTGGCGGCCGCCATGCCCGCGACGACGGCACCCGGCCTGCGGGTGGCCCGGCTGGCGCTGATCCTCGCCCTGCTCAAGGGCCTCTGGCTCGAATGGGCGCTGAATCCGGGCCGGGGCGATCCGGTGGCGGTCCTCGACCAGATCTTTCCCCTGCTCGATCCCGCCGGCCGCTGATCCGACGATCGCCGCGACGATGGTCACCGCCACAAGGGGCTTGCGCATTGCGCCATCAATTATACAAATGTATTATCTGATGCGCCGCAGAGGAATGCCCGATGCCGATCCTCACCTCCCACCGCCTGAACCGTGCCGCCGACGCCCTGGTGGTCCGACATTTCGCCGTCCGTCCGGGCGAGACCGTGGTGATGACGGCGGATCCCCGGACGGAGGCGGAAATGCTCGACGCGGTGGTCGGCGCCGTGGTCCGGGCCGGGGCGAAGCCCTTGCTGGCCATCGCCCCCCAATTGCCGTTCCAGGGCCATCTGGCGGATCCCTATGTCTCGGACGCCCTGACGGCGGCCGTCGTCGCTTCGGACGTCTGGTTCGATTTCTGCTTTCCCTATCATGCGGGCTCCGCCGCCCATGACGCGGCGATGACGGGCGGGCGCTGCCGCTATGCCCTGATCGCGACCGCGCGGGCCGAATCCTTCGAGCGGCTCTATGGCAACGTCGATTTCGGCGCGATGATGAAGTTCAACGTCGCCCTGGCCGAATTCCTTGCCGAGGCGGCGGGGCGGGAGGTGCGCTTCACCTGTCCGCTCGGTACCGACGTCCGCTTCACGCTCGATGCGCTGAAATCGAAACGGCTCGAAGTCTGCGACCGGCCGGGCATGCATACGGTGCCCGGGACCCAGGCCTTCTATCCGGTGAAGGAGAGTGTGCGCGGCACCATCGTCATCCAGGCCCTGTTCGACGAATACCACCGCCCGCTGCGCCGGCCGATCACGATCGAGGTCGACGGCAAGATCAAGGGCTTCAGCGGTGGCCAGGCCGAGGACCGGCCGAGTTTCGACCGGGCGCTGCGTCGCGCCAGCGGCACGGGCGACTATGGCTACTTCATCCATTTCACCTTCGGCTTCCACCCCGGCACCCTCTTCACCGGGGCGAATTTCATCGAGGACATCCGCGTGCCGGGCAGCAATGCGATCGGCATGGGGCTGCCGTGGTGGGAACCGGGCGGCGGCGAGAACCATCCGGACGGCATCGTGCTCGACCAATCGCTGTGGGTCGGCGACGAGAAGATCGCGGAAGACGGTCGCTTCGTCGGCCCCGCGGCGCTGCTGCCGCTCTACGCGGCGATGACGCGGGTTCTCTGACGCGCGAGGCTCTTCGGCGGAACCTCGGTCAGTATCCCCTTGCGCGATCCACGAGATTGGCGACCGGCGTGCCGCTTCCGTCATTCCGGATGGCCGCCGCGACGACATCGGCTGCGGTAAGCGGATTGGTCAGTGCCGATACGTGGGGTGTCACGATGATGCGCTCGTCGGTCCAGAACGGGTGCGCCGCCGGCAGAGGTTCCGTCTGGAAGACGTCGATGGCCGCGCCCGCCAGCTGGCCGGCGTCCAGTGCGGCGGTCAGGTCCTCTTCGACCAGATGGGCGCCGCGCGCCACATTGACGAGAAAGCCGCCCCGCGCCATGCGGGAGAATGTTCGGCGATCGAGAATGCCGCGCGTTTCCGCCGTCAGGGGCAGGAGGCATATCAAGATTTCCAGCCCGTCGAGGAACAGGCCTAGGCCCGTCTCGCCCGCATAGCATGTAATGCCGGCAATCTCCTTCCGCCGACTGAAGCTGCTCAGGTGGCCTCATCAAAGACCTCCAGTGGGAGGTCGCGCGTGCCGTCCTGCTCACAGCGCCCGACATGCTTGAACTAGTCCTTCAATCCTCCGCATCGACGTGGGCGGTGTCACGTCGGCGGGAGCGGATCACTTTTCGCGATGCGGTCGTCGAGCGATCGGTCGACCAGATGCGCACACGACATGGATGGGGCGCCGCGCCTTCGGTGGTCATGCTCGACCTTTCGTTCGTGTCCTGCAAACTGCCCACGCCAGATCCGCTCGGAGCTTGGGAGATGCCGCCATTCCGCGACAAGGACCGTATCGCGCTAGTTGACCGGGTGTTCGAACTGTTGGACCGATTGGACGAAGCGCGGGAACGGGGAAGATCCCAGATGCCGGACACTATGCCGCCGATAGTGTGGCCGCTCTCGCCGAGAGCAGACATCCGCGTCCACTGTGGCGAATGGCAAGGATTGGGTCGAAAGATGCCGCAACGCTGGCCCAGACACGCAAGTATCGGGCAATAGCGTGGAAACGGCGGCTCGTTATACCGCATGGTAGTGTAAGGTGCTCGACGGCAGTATCGGGTCATAGAGGGAAATAGGCGGAGTTGGCGGGCCGCGAGAGATTGGCACTTTTATGCCGAATACGCCTCGCCATGAGTGAAATGCGGCCTGTTTGAGGGTTATATGGCCACCCTGAGGGAGTGTCGCTCGCGGTAGTTACCAGCCCCCGCAACCACTTCAAGTTGCTATACCAAATCGCCCGCAAAGGCCGCCCCAAAAGGGCGGCCTTTTTGCGTTCCGGAGCGCCGGTCACGTCAACGGGGGTCGTCATGGCGATCAAGGTGCCGCGCATCGAGAACGGCTATCCGATCGGGGTCAGCGGGTGAAACGGCGCCGTGTGATCTTCCAGGTGGCGAGGAGGATCGCGGTCATGACCAGGATGACGACGACGCCATAGGCGGCTGTCTTGCCCTGCTCGCCCGCCGACCAGAACTCGTAGGCGACGACCGAATAGGGTTCGTTGCCGTGGGAGAGCAGGAGCAGCGAGGCCGGCAGTTCGCGGAAGGCCCGCATGGTGATGTAGAGGATGCCGGCGCCGACCGTGGGCACGAGCAGGGGCAGGTAGATGCTGCCCAGCATGCGGCCCCAGCCGGCACCCGAGGTATAGGCCGCTTCCTCCAGCTCCGGATGGAGCTGACGATAGCCGGCATAGGCCATGCGGACGCCGTAGGAAATGAATTTGGTGACATAGGCGATGACGATGATCGCAAGCGTGCCGTAGATGGGCAGATCCGACGGCAGGTAGAGCCAGATCAGGCCGAGGGCGACGACGACGCCGGGAATGGCGATCGGCAGGAACGTCAGGATGTCGAGAAAGGCCCAAAAACGGCGCCCGGACCGCATCACGACCCAGCCGACGACGATGGAGAGGGCCATGACGACGAGCGCCGAAACCAGACCGGCGATCAGGCTGTTGCTGATGCCGCGGGTGGCCAGCGGG
>JAQVKV010000163.1 GCA_028694545.1 Zavarzinia sp.
CCGTAGAGGACGACGCGGCCGTCGGCGAGCTTCAGGCCGCCGAACAGGGAAGTCTCGATCCCAGGCTTCACCTCGGTCCAGCTGTCGCCGAAATCGTCGGTCGTGAAGACGTGGCCGAGCATGCCGAAGGCGATCCAGCGATCATTCGTCGCCTGGACCACGCCGTAGAGCGAGCCGTTGTAGGGCAGTTGCAGCGCTTCCCAGGTCGCGCCGCCGTCGCGGCTGCGCAGGGCTTGCGCGAATTCGCCGACCGCCAGCACGCGGCCGTCGCCGGCACAGGCGACATCGTTCAGATGCGGCCCGTCCGGCAGCGTTTCATCGAGGTCGACCTGTTCGAAGCTGTCGCCCTTGTCCGTCGAGGTCAGCAGGCGGCCGAAACTGCCCACCACCACGATGGTCCCGGTCGAGGACCGGCACAGGTCGAACAGCGGATCGGAATATTTCTCGTCGAAGCGGATCGGGGTCCAGCTGGCCCCCTCGTCGGTCGAACGCATGACGAGCCCGTCATGCCCGACCACGAAGCCGAGCTCCTTGCCGAGAAAGCGAACGTTGGTCAGGGTCGAGTCCACCCGCGTCACGCCAGCGCCCGACAATACCGTGCCGTCGCGCCAGCTTTTCGCGCCATCATCGGAAATCAGGACATGGCCGCTCTCGCCGACGGCCACCAGCCGGTCGCCCGCCTGGGCAAGACCGTTGATGCGCAGGCGCGAGGGGTTGGTCGCCGTCGCCGGATAATCAGGAAGGCTACGCGGATAAAAGGCATAGACGGCGACAAGGGCGATAAACGCCGCCATGGATATCCCTAGTGCTCGACCGGCCATCTGACCTTGTCCCTCCCCCAGGGCGGGGCCTTGTTCTCGCCCCGCCGCCGCGCCTTTGGCGCGCGATGTTTTCCGCAATGATTAGACGCGGCACGCTTGGACGCCAAGCCCCAGCCAGCATCACGCCCTGAATAAATCCGGGTCGGACGGACGGAGAACGCCGCCGCCCGGTCAGGCTCGGTCGACCGGGCGACGGCGCCCCCCGTCCTCGAAACCGGCCAGCGAGGCGGCGCCGGCCGGCCCGTTTCCCTCAACCGCCGAGGCGATGGCCCCAGTGGCTGGTCGACGTCGTCTCGAACACCTGATGGTTCGCCCAATCCTTCACCAGCCCACCCCAACCGTACTCCAGCGCGAAGCCGCCGGGGGTCATGATGTAGAAGGAAATCATCTCGTCGTTCACATGCTTGCCAAGGCCCATGACCACGGGCACCTGATGGGCCGAGACACGGTCGAGCGCCTTGCCCACGTCGTCGAAATCCTCGACCTCGATCATGACGTGGATGCAGCCCGACGGGCTCGGCATTTCGGCCAGAGCCAGCGAATGCTGACGCGGGTTGCAGTGGTAGAACTGGATGCGCAGGGGCGGCATGCCCGGCACCATCGAGATCTTCAGGATGTCCGACAGGCCAAAGCCCACCGTCTCGGTCCAGAAGGTATGGGTCGCGTCGAACGTCTCGAAGGCGGGCAGCACGACATGGCCAAGGCCCATGCCCTCGGTCACGAAACCGGCGACGCCGATCGGCGAATGGAAGCGCGCGAAGTCCGAGATCGGGCCCCAGTAGACTTCATGGGCGTTGCCCGCCGGATCGGTGAAGCCGAAATATTCCTGGACATGGCGCAATGTGGCACCTTCCGCATCACCTTCCGTGATGGCGACGCCCTTGCCCTCCAGATACTCGCGCATGGCGCGGAAGGCGAGCTGGTCCTGGACTTCCCAGCCGGACGCGATCAACCCGTCCATCTCCTTCGGCAGGACGAGGAAGCGGAACTGACGGCCATCCATCTTGAGATGGAGATTGCCATCCGGGGTCTCGGCTACCATGAGGCCCAGCACTTCGGTTGCAAATTGCCGCCACTGGCCAAGATCGGTCGAGCCGACGAGGACATACCCCAGTTCACGAATGTACACGCTTCCCTCCCCGCCCTTTTCCGGCGCACCGATTTTCGGGAAATCGCGACCCGGCGTATCGAAGCTCCGGACCGTTACCCTTGTCGTTTCGCTACCCTAGTCGAACGCCGCAACTGATCATCGTCTGCATGGACTACCAACGGCAGGACGTCACTCGGGGAAGCTGACCTTGACCTTCGGCGTCAGCGGCAGCGACTGGCAGGCCAGCACCCAGCCGTCGGCGAGATCGGTCTTGTCGAGGACGCTGTTCTTGGTCATCTTGACCTCGCCTTCCTCGAGCTTGCACATGCAGGCGCTGCAACTGCCCATCCGGCAGGAATAAGGCGCGCCGATCCCTGCCTCCAGGATCACGTCCAGCAGATGGCGGTTGGCCGGCCAGGTCAGGTTGTGGCTCTCGCCGTCAAGCACCACCTCGACCTCCGACTTGGGGCCGCTTTCGGCCTCGGCCGCGGCAGCCGCGGCTTCGGCCTCGATCGCGGCGACGGCGGCGATCGGATCGCCGTCGAGGGAGATGAACTTCTCGAGATGGATGCGCGACCGCGCCATCCCTTCGGCGGAAAGAGCCGCGACCACCGCGTCCATATAAGGGCCGGGGCCGCAGATGAAGGCGTCATGCGTCGGTGCGTAAGGCCGGATCAGCGCGCCCAGCTGTTCGACCGAGGGCAGGCCCTGCACGGTCTCGATCCAGTGCAGCACGGTCAGACGGCCCGCGTGCAGGGCCGCGAGTTCGCGAAGCTCGGCGGCGAAGATCACCGATTTCTCGTCACGATTGGCGTAGACGAGGACGACATGCCCCTTGCCGCGCAGCAGCGCCGACTTCAGGATCGACATCACAGGTGTTACACCGCTGCCACCCGCGAAAAGCAGCAGGTCGCGTTCGAGATTCTTCGGCGTAAAGACGCCTGCCGGCGGCAGCACGTCGACGACGGACCCGGCCGCGAGGTTGTCGCACACCCAATTCGAGGCGCGTCCGCCCGTCACCCGCTTCACCGTGATTTTGTGCGCTTCACCGGTGAAGGGCGAAGAGGCGAGGGAATAGCAGCGGGCAACCGTGTCCTCGCCGTTGCCGACGCGCAGGGTCAGGAATTGGCCGGGCCGGTAGGTGAAACGATCGCGCAGCTCGACCGGGACATCGAAGATCACGGACTTGGCGTCCGGCGTCTCATCGACGATCTCGGCGACCTTCAGCGAATGATATTGCAGCGGCTGCATCGTTTCCTGCCCCGATCCCCTGGTTTTCTTGTGCGGGAGCCCGGCGTCGAGGCCGGGCTCCAGGACCCTGATTCATCCAATACCGGGCGACAGGATCAGATGAAATAGTCGTTGTTGCCAAGCCCCAGCATGACGCCGCCCCAGTTGCGGCCGATGGAATCGACCTGGGCCGCCGCATGCGCCCGGCCGGTCTGGACGTCGGACAGGATGCGGCTGAACGGCAGGGCCTTCGTGAAGACGGCGGCGCCACCGCCGGCCTTGAAAATGCGCTGCGCGATGTCGACCACCCGATCCGGTGCCTGCGCGGCCTGGAAGCGGAACTTCATGCGATCTTCGATCGTCGTGAACTCGCCGCGTTCCGCCTGGTCGTACATCTGTTCGATATTGCGACGGAGCAGGACTTTCAGCTCGTCGATGGCCGAAACCGCTTCCGCCAGCACGAGCTGGGCGCTGCCGTCCTCGGCCGTCTTGGCGCCGGTCACGGTCACGCGCTTCGCCGCGTATTTGGTGAAGCTGTCGACCATGGCCTGCAGCGCGCCGATGCCCGAGGTGGTGACGGAACGGATGAAGATCTGCGCGAAGGGCATCCTGTAGAGCGGCGCCGTGTTGATGGCGTTGCCGGGGCTCATGCACATCAGGGCGTCCGCCATCTTGTGCGTGCGATATTCCGGCACGAAGACGTCGTTCACCTTGATGTCATGGCTGCCCGTGCCCTTGAGGCCATGGGTGTTCCAGGTGTCGACGATCTCGTAGTCGCTGCGCGGCAGCAGGAAGGTGCGCGCGTCCATGTTGCCGGATTCAGGGTCGACCATGCCACCGAGGAAGATCCAGTCGCAATGTTCGCAACCCGAGGAGAAGCGCCAGTGGCCGGAGAAGCGGTAACCACCTTCGACCGGTGTCGCCTTGCCGGTCATCATGTAGGTCGAGGAGATCAGGACCGAGCTGTCCTTGCCCCAGACGTCCTGCGCCGCCTGGTCCTCGAACAGCGCCATCTGCCAGTTGTGGCAACCGATCACGCCGTAACACCAGGCGGCCGACATGTCGCCCTCGCCCAGCGTCATCAGGACGTCGTAGAACACCGTGGGATGCATCTCGTAACCGCCCCAGCGCTTGGGCTGCAGCACGCGGAACAGACCCGCCTTCTGGAAGTCGGCGATGGTCTCGGCGGGCAGGCGGCGGAGCTGTTCCGTCTCGGCCGCGCGTTCTTTCAGCACCGGCACGAGTTCGCGAGCCCGGCGCAGGATTTCCTCGGCGTCGGGAATGGTCATGGTCACGTCGCTGCTGCCGTCCATGGGGTGTTCCTCGAATGATGTTGGCTCTGGAGGCCGCCCATCCGGACGGCCCTCGTTCGTTGGCAGGATCATGGGAGGCACCCCGGCAAGCGACATCGTCTGTTAGGACTAAGCCGTCCGGAGGTGGTGCCGCCCCTGCCGGCGCGGAAGATGGCGACCTTGCCGGAAGGCGAGAAAATGGATTTATTGGCCGAAAGAGGTGGCGATCCCGCGCCACCTCCGCCTGCCCGAGGAGCCGAAACGATGGCCGAGATCGCAAATCCCCCCACCCCCGAACTGGTGACCGCCTTCAAGGGGGCCATGCGCCGTCTCGCCGCCACGGTCACCGTGATCACGACCGGTTCGGGGGGCGAGCGCCAGGGCATGACCGCGACCGCCGTCACCTCGGTCACCATGGATCCACCCGCCCTGCTCATCTGCGTGAACCAGAGCGCCAGCCTGCACCCCGTGCTCGAGACCGGTACGCGCTTTTGCGTCAACCTGCTGAACGAGAGCCACGGCGAGGTGGCCGGGGCCTTCGGCGGCCGGCTTCAGGGCGCGGATCGTTTCAACGCCGGGCAATGGGCCGTGAACGATCATGGCGTGCCCTATCTGACCGATGCCCAGGCCAATCTCTTCTGCCGGGTCGACGCCCTGATGCTCTATGGTACGCACACGATCTTTGTCGGCCGGGTCGAGGATGTCCGCCTGTTCGGCGACATCGCGCCCCTGATCTACCAGGATGGCCGCTACGTGAAGGCAAGCTAGACCGCTCTCCCGCGAAGCGGGAACCGGTCCCCGGGAGAGCGCACCAAATCGACAAGTTCGAGCGGAGCGCCGATTCAGTGAATCGGCGCCCGGCTCTGGTGCGGCCGTTGCCCCGCAGGCCGCCGGATGGCAAGCTGCCGCCGGTTGCGTTGGGGGGCGTCATGGTCGGTTTGCGGGCTTTCTCGGTCCTGGCGTCTGTCGCTGTCCGCGCCGTCTTCGCGACCCCGCCCCGTGCCCTCTCCATCGACGAGCGCCTCGCCATGTTCACGGGCGACGCGCCGCTGGCCCAGCCCCTGACCATCCATTGGGACGAGCACCAGATCCCGGTGATCGAGGCGGCGCGCGAACGGGACCTTGCCGTCGGAACCGGGCTCGTCCACGCCCATCTCCGTCTTGCCCAGATCGAGGTCCTGCGCCGGCTGGCCGCCGGGCGCCTGTCTGAAATGATCGGCCCGGCCGGACTCGACCACGACTACCGGCAGCACCGCCTCGACCTCGGCAAGGCCGCGCCCGCGATCATCGCGGCGCTGACACCGGATACCCGGGAATGGATCGACGGCTTCATCGACGGCTACAATCACTACATCGCCCGCCTGCCCGAGTTACCGCCGGAGTGTCGGATCCTGAGGCTGGCGCCGGAACCCTGGACGCTCGCCGAATTCATCGCCTATGGCCGGGCCATGGCGTCGGACTGGACGCGGGAAGGCACCGACGCCTTGGCCCGGGCACGGACCAGCTTGCCGGAAGACGCCTGGCGCGACCTCTGGCGCCGCGTCCTGGCGGCGGGCGTACCACCCGAAGCCGCGACGAGGGGCAGCAATGCCTTCGCCCTGTCGGGTCGGCGCACGGCCCATGGCGCCGCCATCGTCGCCGCCGATCCGCATCTGCCGCTCGGCCTG
>JAQVKV010000164.1 GCA_028694545.1 Zavarzinia sp.
CTGGACCGATGAGCGCATCGCGACACTGCGCGACCTTTGGGAACAAGGCCTGAGCGCGAGCCAGATCGCCGCCCGGCTCGGCAACATCACGCGGAATGCCGTGATCGGCAAGGTGCACCGGCTGGGCCTGTCCGGCCGGCCGAGCCCGGTTCGCGCCGAACGCCCGGCAACGGCCGCCCCCGCGCCGAAGCCGGCGGAAGCGCCGGCTCCCCGGGTGTTGGCCGCCGCCCCGGCCGCGCCGCGCCCCCGCCTGGTCGGCAGCGCCCCGGAGCCCCAGGCCGCCGCCCCCGCGAAACCCAGGATCCTGCCCGCGTCCCCGGCGCCCGCGCCGAAGCCGGTCGAGGCCCGCGTGGCCGAGCCGGAACCGATGGTCCGCGCCACCCTGCTGTCGATCAACGATCGCATGTGCAAATGGCCGCTGGGTGATCCGGGCGACGCCGGCTTCCACTTCTGCGGCCGCCGCGCCCAGACCGGCATGCCCTATTGCCAGGAACACGCCCGCATCGCCTATCAGGCGGCGACCCCGAAGGCACGCGAGAAGCGCGACCGGGACCGTGAGCGCGAGCGGGAACGTCTGCTGCGCAGCCTTTCCTGATTGCAGTCTTTTCGGATCACGTGGCCTTCGGGCCCCGTTTTCTTTGGCCCATTCCCACTTCTCTTAACCTCGTGTTGGGCATTTTTCGCCACCATGCGCGGCATTCCGCATTCGCCGCTCAACGCCATATCACCGCGCCTTCGCCACCGGCTGAAGGAGATCGAGACCCTGCTCGCCCGCGAGGGTGACGCCATCATGGTGTGTGAGGCCGGCGACCTCGACACACCCTTTCCCCGCATCGTCGACGCCAACGCCGCCCAGGCCCGCCTGACCGGCCACGACGTCTCCGCCCTGCTCGGCCAGACGCCGCGGCTGTTCCAGGGCCCGGAAACCGACCCCGCGACAAGAGCGGAGATCCGCGCGGCCCTGAGCGAGCGGCGAAAGATCCATGCGGAGATCCAGAACCATACGAAGGATGGCGAACGCTACTGGATCGAACTCGATATCGCTCCGGTGATCGACCCCGACAGCGGGCGCCTGTTCTTCATCTCCTTCCAGCGCGACATCACGCGGCGCAAGCGCCTGGAGCATGAGCTGGCCGAGGCCAACGCCCGGGCGGCGCGGGCGAGTGCCGGCCGCGACGATTTGCTCGCCGCCGTCGCCAACGACCTGCGCGCACCACTCGGCATGATCTCCGCCAATCTGGAACTTCTGACCAAGGGCCTGCTCTCCCCCGCGCAGCAGCCTTTGGTCGAGGCGGCGGAAGCGGCCGCGCACAACCTCGGCGCCCAGATCGGCGACATGATCGAGTTCGCCCGCCTCGATTCGACGGCGGCGCTACCGGGCCCCGCGCTGCCCCTGATCCTGCAGGATTTCGTCCACGCCCTGCGCCGCTCCGTCGCCGGCGAGGCCGCCCGCCGCCACCTTCACATCGAAACGGCGATCGGTCCGGGCGTGCCGGACGTACCGCGTTTCGATATCCCCCGCCTGCGCCAGCTTCTCGGCCACCTGCTTGCCCATGCCCTGCGCCATACGGATGACGGCGGCATCGCCCTGGTGGTCGAGCGGGCCGGGCCGAACTTGCGTTTCACCGTCCACGACAGTGGCACGGGCGCCCTTCCCGGCGACGCCCAACGCCTTCTGGCCGGGTTGGGGGCGCGGGGCATCGGACTTGCCATCGCCTCGCGCCTCGCCACCGTGCTGCAGACGCGACTGGAGATCGACACGGCGCCCGGCAGCGGCACCAGCATCTGGTTCGACCTCTCGCTCGGCCCGAGCGCCGACACGGACACCCCGCTCCCGGCTACCCTGCCCGCGGAATGGCGCCGCGCGCTCCGCGCCGGGGCGCGGGGCCAGGATGCCATGCCGCCTCCGGAAGCCGTTGCTTCCGGCAACCTGTCCCAGCTTCGCGTGCTTGTGGTCGACAACGATCCGATGCGGCGCGCGACACTGGCCCGGCAGATCCAGTCCCTCGGCCCCAAGGTAGACATTGTCGGCGATGGCCGCATGGCGCTGGTCATCGCCACTGCCGAGACCCGCTACGATGTCATCCTGCTGCGCTTCGACCTGCCCGGCATGGGCGTGCCCGAGATCGCCCGCGCGCTCCGCGCCAACGAGGCGGAACACGGCCTGCCGCCCGGCCGCATCCTCGTATTGTGCCCGACGCCCGACATCGCCCAGGGCGATCCCTGCTCGGACGCGGCGGGGATCGACGATGCCCTGCCCGACAGCCCCGATCTTTCCGCCCTGGCGGAAGCGCTGACCACCAGCGGTTCCGCCAGGACGGAGACACAGGCCCCGGCGCTCGACAAGGACGCCCTGAAGACCCGCCTCGGTATCGCCGAGGATATCGAACTCGCCCCCTTCCTCGCCGTCTTCGCCGAGGAGCTGGACGAATTGCAGGCTGCCCTGGAACAGGCTGCAAGCGGGCATGCGGCGGATACGGCAAGGGACCTCCTGCATACGCTGGCCGGCAAGGCTCGCGCCAGCGCGGCCGAGCCGCTGGCCGAGGCCACGACGCCCTGCCTGAACGCGATCGAGGCCGGCGACTGGGTCTATGCCGCCCGCGCCCTCATCCGCCTGACGCGCGAGGCCGACCGCCTGCGCGCCAGTTTCGACGAAATCCTCTCGGTCTTCTGAGGTCCCGTCACTCCGCCGCGCGCGCCAGGCCGCCCGGCGGATCGCCATGGCGGAACCGTTCGAGAAGGGCGGCGCGCGTCACCGCCGCCTCCGCCATCGCCTTCGCCTTCACCGGGCCGAAGCCCCGGATGCGCGCGGTCGAGGTCATCAGGGCGATGGCTGTCGCATGATTGTCCGGCCGAAGATCGCGCGCGATCTCCGCCGCCAGATCGAGAACCAGCTCCCGCAGGCTCCGCTCCGCCCGCCGCTCGGCGGTGTAGCCAAAGGGATCGAACATGGTGCCGCGCAGGAATTTCAGGCGTTTCAGAAGGCGGAACAGGGTGAAAACGCCGGGCCCATAGGCTTTCTTCGCCGGCCGCCCCGTCGCCGGATCCGGGCGGGCCAGCGACGGCGGGCTCAGGTGCACGTTCAGACGCCAGTCACCCTCGAACATGGCATCCAGCATGCGGGTGAAGCCGCTGTCGGAATAAAGCCTGGCCACCTCATACTCGTCCTTGTAGGCCATGACCCGGAAAAGCGCCTCCGCGCCCGCCCGCGCCAGATCCCCGGACCCGGGCAGGACCCGCTCCTCCGCCGTGCGCAGGGCGGCGACCGCCACCGTGTAACGCCCGGCATAGCTCCTGTTCTGATAGGCCTCCAGCGCCCTCGCCCGGCGCGCGACCAGTGCCTCCAGTGTCTCCGCGATCCGGTGATGGTCCGGCAGGCCCTCGCCCTCGATGGAAGTGGCCACCGCATCCACCCTCGCGGGATCGAGGGCGGCCATCCGGCCCCAGCGGAAAGCCCTGCGGTTGGCTTCGGCCGCCGTGCGGTTCAGTTCGATCGCGCTCTCGATGGCTTCGGGGCCGATGGGCAGCAGGCCCTTCTGCGACGCAAAGCCAAGCAGGAAGAGATTGGTTGCCAGCGCGTCGCCGACGAGGTCGGTCGCCAGACGTGTCGCCTCCACCACCGCCACCCGGTCGCCACCACAGGCGTCCCTCAGCAATTCAAGCAAGCGGGCTACGGGGAGACGGGCATCCGCGTCGTGGGTGAATTCGGCGATCGAACCCGCGTGGGTGTTGACGACGGCGACCGTATGGTCGAACCGCATGCGCGCCCGCGCCTCCACCCCGGCCGCGACCACCGCGTCACAGCCGAGTACGAGGTCGGCGCCCCGTTCGGGTACGCGCACGGCGGCGGCGCGCGTCTCGCCGATCCTGATATGGCTGGTGACGGCGCCGCCCTTCTGGGCCAGCCCGGTCTGGTCGAGCACGGTAGCGACCTTGCCCTCGACATGGGCCGCCATGGCGATCAGGGCGGAGAGCGTGACGATGCCCGTGCCGCCGACGCCGAGCGCCAGGCCCGACCACGGCAAAGGGGCTAGCGCGGGCGCGGGCAGGGCCTCGGCCGCCGGCATGTCGCCGCCCTTCGGATGAGGCGCGCGCAAGTGCCCGCCCTCTACGGTGACCATGCTGGGGCAGAAGCCCTTGAGGCAGGAGAAATCCTTGTTGCAGGAAGACTGGTCGATCTGGCGCTTGCGGCCAAAGGGCGTGTCCACCGGCACGACCGAGAGGCAGTTGGACTGCGCCGCGCAATCGCCGCAGCCCTCGCACACGGCCTCGTTGATGACGACGCGGCGCTGCGGATCGCGCAATTGCCCGCGCTTGCGCCTTCTGCGCTTCTCGGCGGCACAGGCCTGATCGTAGATGATCGCTGTAACACCCGGGATTTCGCGCAGCTCACGCTGCACCTTGTCCAGCATGGAACGGTCGTGGAAGGTGACGCCGGGCGGGAAGCGCCCGGAGTTGTGGCGGTCGACGTCTTCCGAGACGAGGGCGATGCGCTCCACCCCTTCGGCGCGGACCTGGGCCGCGATCATGGCCGGGGTCAAGGGACCGTCGTGGTGCTGTCCGCCGGTCATGGCGACGGCGTCATTGAACAGAATCTTGTAGGTTACATTCGTCCCGGAAGCGACGGCCGCCCGGATGGCGAGAAGGCCCGAATGGAAATAGGTGCCGTCGCCGAGGTTCTGAAAGATATGCGGCGTCTCGACGAAAGGTGCCTGACCGATCCAGTTCGCGCCCTCGCCGCCCATGTGGGTGAAGGTCTCGGTCGCGCGGTCCATCCACGTCGCCATGTAGTGGCAGCCGATGCCGGCGTGGGCGATGCTGCCTTCCGGTACCACGGTGGAAGTATTATGCGGGCATCCCGAACAGAAATAGGGCGTGCGCTTCACCGGCGCCGCCTCGGGCGTGTTCGCGCCGGACAGGGTGACCGCGCGCGTCTCCCATTCCCCGCCCGGATCGATCGCCGCCAGGCGGCGGGCGAGGGCGACGGCGATTTCGGTCGGGGAGAGTTCGTCATGGCTCTTCAAGAGAGCGCGCCCTTCCGGATCGCGCTTGCCCGTGATGCGCGCTGCGCCGCCATGAAGGATCACCTTCGCCTGGTCCTCGACCAGCGGGCGTTTCTCCTCGATCACCAGGATCTCGTCCAGCCCTTCGGCGAAATCGCGCAGGCCCTCGGGCTCCAGCGGCCAGACCATGGCGACCTTGTAGATGGCGACGCCAAGCCTTGCGCGCCCGCCCGCGTCGAGGCCGAGAAGGCCGAAAGCCTCCATCATGTCACCGTAAGCCTTGCCCGCCGTGACGATGCCGAGGCGGGCGCCGGCGGGGCGTTCCACCACCCGGTCCAGCCGGTTGGCGCGGGCGAAAGCATGTACCGCCGGCAGTTTCCGCAGGTGGAGACGCGCCTCCTGGTCCTGCGCCGTATCGGGCCAGCGAATGTGCACATTGTCCGGCCCCGACATCTCCGCCGGCCGGAGGAAACCGGGCGTCGCCTCGATCGTGCCGGAGCTGTCCGCGATCTCGGACACGAGCTTCAGCGCGACCCAGGTGCCGGCATGGCGCGACAGGGCGATGCCGGCAAGGCCGTAGTCGATGATCTCGGCGAGGTCGGCGGGGGCGAGTACCGGGATCATGGCGTCGACGAAGGCGTATTCGGTCTGATGCGCCGTGGTCGAGGATTTGCAGGTGTGATCGTCCCCCGCGATCGCCAGGACGCCGCCCTTCGGATGGGTCCCGGCCAGATTGGCGTGCTTGAAGACGTCGCCCGTGCGGTCGACCCCGGGGCCCTTGCCGTACCAGAAGCCGAAGACGCCATCGACCCTCGGCACCTTGTGGCCGAGCGCAATCTGCTGCGTGCCCCACAGCGCCGTGGCCGCCAGGTCCTCGTTCACGCCGGGCTGGAAATGGATGTTCACGGCCTCGAGCAGAGGCTTCACCCGCGTCAGCTCCATGTCGAAGCCGCCGAGCGGGGAACCGCGATAGCCCGAGATATAGCCGCCGGTGGCGAGCCCCGCCTCGCGGTCGCGGCGCTGCTGCTCGAAGGCGAGGCGGACGAGCGCCTGCATGCCGTTCAGGAAGATGCGGCCGCCGTGCTGGAG
>JAQVKV010000165.1 GCA_028694545.1 Zavarzinia sp.
CCGGGGACGCGGGCAGGATCCTGGGTTTCGCGGGGGCGGCGGCCTGGGGCTCCGGGGCGCTGCCGACCAGGCGGTGGCGCGGCGCGGCCGGGACGGCGGCCAACACCCGGGGAGCCGGCGCTTCCGCCGGCTTCGGCGCTGGGGCGGCCGTTGCCGGGCGTTCGGCGCGAACCGGGCTCGGCCGGCCGGACAGGCCTAGCCGGTGCACCTTGCCGATCACGGCATTCCGCGTGATGTTTCCGAGCCGGGCGGCGATCTGGCTCGCGCTCAGGCCTTGTTCCCAAAGGTCGCGCAGTGTCGCGATGCGCTCATCGGTCCAGGACATGATGTGTCCTCACTCCCCAATCAAACGGTCTTGCCCGCAACGAAAACAACTATATCTCGGGCTATGGCCTCAGCTCGACACCAGATCATGACTTTTCCACAAGAAATTGTGTCAGAGTCGGCGCCGAGGCCCAAGGACGGGGGCCTGCGAGGCGCGGCACGACACAAACCGGCAATTCCGGCAGAAATGCGGCGATCGATCGGCGCAGTTCCGGGATCGCCTGCGCATCCCTCTCGCTTTCGCTGATCACGATGCCGGCGACGGGCAGATTGCGCGCCCGCAGGGTCTCGATCGCGGTGAACGTGTGGGACAGGGTGCCGAGATAGCTGCCGATGACGAGGAGCGAGGGCCAGCGCGTCAGCGCCAGCACGTCGAGGAAGGTTTCCCGTTCGGCGATCGGCGCCATCAGCCCGCCGGCGCCCTCGACGATCAGGGTTTCCACCGCATCGCCCGCCTTCGCGCAGAAGGCGGCAACCTCGGCGGCGGTCATGGCTCGGCCTTCCAGCCGGGCGGCGAGATCGGGCGCCACGGGGGTACGGAAGCGCCAAGGCGCGATCGCGGCAACCGCGTCCTCGGTCACCGCTTCGCCGCGCGCGGCCAGGATGAGGCCCGGGTCGCTGGCGGCGGCCTGGTCGGGTTCGTAACCACTGACCACCGGCTTCAGCACGCGGGTATCGGTGCCGCGCAGCTGGTGGGCAAGGGCGCAGGTGATCAGGGTCTTGCCGATCTCGGTCCCGGTCGAGGTGACGAAGAGGCGGCGGCTCACAGGATCTTCTCCCGCAGGATGGCGGCGACCTGCTCGATATCCTCGTCCCGATGCAGGGCCGAGAAGGCGAACCGCAGGCGCGAGGTGCCGGCGGGCACGGTCGGCGGGCGAATCGCGGCGACGAGATAGCCCGCCTCGCTCAGGATCCGTTGTGCCTCGAGGGCGCGGGTCTCGGAGCCCAGGATCACGGGCACCACCGGGCTTTCGGCGGGGGCGATATTGAGGGCGCGGGTGAACAGGCGGGCCTTCTGCACTGGCAGGGCACAGAACTCCGGTTCGGCCTCGATGATGTTCAGGGCCTCGATCGCGGCGCCGATGGCGGCGGGCGGCAGGCCGGTCGAGTAGACGACGGTGCGGGCCCGCGTCTTCATCAGATCGATCACTGGCCTGGAGGCGCAGAGATAGGCGCCATAGGAGCCGATCGCCTTCGACAGCGTGCCCATCTGCAGGGGGACGGGCACGGGTTCGTCGAAGGAATGGGCGGAACCCCGACCACCGCCCAGCACGCCGATGCCATGGGCATCGTCCGTCATCAGCCAGGCGTCGTGGGCCGCGCACAGCGCGCTCATGGCCGGCAGGGGGGCAAGATCGCCATCCATGGAAAAGACGCCGTCGGTCACGACAAGGGCATGAGCGAAACCGCCCCGATGTTCGAGAAGCAGACGCTCGAGATCGGCGAGGTCGTTGTGCGCGAAGCGCAGCACACGGCCCTGCGCCATGGAGGCGCCCGCGTTGATGCAGTTGTGCGCGAGCTCGTCGACGATGACGAGGCAGTCCCGGCCGGCCAGCGTCGGGATGATGCCGACATTGGCGAGATAGCCCGAGCCGAAGACGCAGGCCGCTTCCGTGCCCTTGAGGCGGGCGAGGCGGGTTTCCAGCTCCTCGATCATCGGGTGGTTGCCGGTGACAAGGCGTGAGCCGCCGGCACCGGCGCCATGAGCTTCGACGGCGCGTATGGCGGCGGCCTTCACGCGCGGATCGGTCGCGAAATTCAGGTAATCGTTGCAGGAAAACGAGATGTACTCGCGGCCGTCCCGCGTCAGGCGCGCCCCGTCCAGCCGGGCCGTCGGCACCAGGGTGCGGCGCTGGTGACGGGCGTCGAGTTCGGCCAGCTTGCCTGCCGCGAAGGCGTCGAGAGAGAGCATGATCGACACAATTCCTGAAAGGCGGCGCACCATGGTCCCATTGGCGCCGCCGGTCAATCCCTTCGGGGTCGAAATCCGGGGGCGGTGAGCGGGGTGGGACGCTCCACCCTTGACGCCACCGCAAAGCCGCATAGTCTGCGCCGAGGTTCCGGGGCCGACGTCCCGGCGCATTGTCCTGTCTGCTAGGATCGGGTCGCCCATGTCCGAGATTGCCACCGCTTCGTCCCAGACCGTTTCTCCGGCCGTCGCCGCCGCCCTGCCGGGGCTGCGCCACGACTGGGGCCGGGCCGAGGTGGACGCGCTGTTCCGCCTGCCCTTCGCGGACCTGATCTTCCGCGCCCAGACCGAACATCGCCGCTATTTCGACGCCAACGAAGTCCAGATGTCGACCTTGCTGTCGATCAAGACCGGTGGCTGCCCCGAGGATTGCGGCTATTGCCCGCAGTCGGCGAAATTCGATACCGGCCTCAAGGCGTCGAAACTGATGGCCGTCGGCGCCGTGCTCGAGGAAGCGCGTCGCGCCAAGGAAGCGGGCGCCAGCCGCTATTGCATGGGCGCCGCCTGGCGCAGCCCCAAGGACCATGACCTTGACCAGGTGATCGAGATGATCCAGGGCGTGAAGGCCATGGGCATGGAAACCTGCGTGACGCTCGGCATGCTGGACGGCGAACAGGCCCAGCGCCTGAAGCAGGCCGGCCTCGACTACTACAACCACAATCTCGATACCTCGCCGGAGTATTACCCCGAGATCATCTCGACGCGGACCTATCAGGACCGGCTGGACACGCTGTCCAACGTGCGCGACGCGGGCATCAACGTCTGCTGTGGCGGTATCGTCGGCATGGGCGAGGATCTGGATGACCGGGTCGGCCTGCTGGTGACCCTGGCCAATCTGCCGAGCCATCCCGAATCCGTGCCGATCAACCTTCTGGTCAAGGTCGAGGGGACGGACCTCGACGACGCGGCGCCGCTCGATCCGATCGATTTCGTGCGCACCATCGCGGTCGCCAAGATCATGATGCCGGCCTCCATGATCCGCCTGTCGGCCGGGCGCGAGCACATGAGCGACGAGACCCAGGCGCTGTGCTATCTGGCCGGGGCCAATTCGATCTTCATCGGCGCCAAGCTGCTGACCACCGACAATCCGGAACAGGAAAAGGACCAGCGCCTGTTCGACGCGCTGGGTATCCGCCCCATGCCCGCCCCTTGCGAGGTGGCGAGCATCCGGGCCGCCGAGTAATCATGGCCGAAGACGCGCCCGGCTGGTACACGGCCGGGTTCGAGAACATCTGGCTGCCCTATACCCAGATGAAGACGGTGACGCCGCCGCTTGCGGTTGCGTCCACGTCCGGCACGCGCATCCGCCTCGCCGACGGGCGCGAGCTGATCGACGGCATCGCCTCGTGGTGGACCGCCTGCCACGGCTATAATCACCCCCATATCCGCGCCGCCGCCATCGCGCAGCTCGAACGCCTGCCGCACGTCATGTTCGGCGGGCTGGTGCAGGAACCGGCGCTGACGCTCGCGCGGCGCCTCGCGGCCCTGCTGCCGGGCGACCTGGATCGGGTGTTCTTCTCGGATTCAGGTTCGGTCTCGGTCGAGATCGCCATGAAGATGGCGATCCAGTATTTCATCAACCGGGGGACACGCGGGCGGGGCAAGTTCCTCTCCTTCCGCCACGGCTATCATGGCGACACCATCGGGACGATGGCGGTCTGCGATCCGGACGAGGGGATGCATTCCCTCTTCACCGGCCTGCTGCCGCAGCACCATGTGATCGACCTGCCCCTCGACCCCGAAAAGACGGAAGCCTTCGATCGCTTCGTCGACGCCCATGGTCACGAGATCGCGGGCATTCTGGTCGAACCCCTGGTGCAGGGGGCGGGCGGCATGAAGATGCACGGGCCCGAGGTGCTGCGGGCGCTGCGCCTTGCGGCGGACCGCATCGGCGCCTTGCTGATCTTCGACGAGATCTTCGTCGGCTTCGGGCGCACGGGCAGCATGTTCGCTTGCGCGGCGGTCGGCGTGCAGCCCGACATCGTCACCCTGTCGAAGGCGCTGACCGGCGGCACCATGGCGCTGGCCGCCACCATCGCCACGCGCCGGGTGTTCGATGCCTTCTGGGACGATCGCCCCTCGGCGGCGCTCATGCACGGGCCGACCTATATGGGCAATGCGCTCGCCTGCGCCGTCGCCAATGCCTCCCTCGACCTGTTCGAGACGGAACCGCGCCTCGAACAGGTGGCGGCGATCGAAGGGCAGCTGAAGGCGCAGCTGCCCGCCTGCCGCGATCTGCCCGGTGTCGTCGACGTGCGGGTGAAGGGGGCGATCGGTGTTGTCCAGCTCGACCGGATCGGCGACCTGAACGGCCTGAAGCGCGCCTTCGTCGAGGAAGGGGTCTGGGTCCGGCCCTTCGGCGACATCGTCTATCTGACCCCGGCCTTCGTCGCCACCGAGGACGAGATCGCGACCATGACCGGCGCCATCCGCAAGGTCCTGGCCAGCCGTCCCAAAGCCGAGCGCGGTTGACGGATCCGAACCGGCACCGCACCGCCGGCGCGAGGCTGGGCGGTCAATAATCGTTCTGTTTCAATATGTTGGTGCCCGACTTCGGCCTCCGCCTGAATGCGATCCGAACCGGAGTTTTCGTCGATTTTCGGCTTTGCCATGCTCGGGCAAACGAGGAAAGGGACGGATATGGGCATCGGTGACACATTCGCATCGGCAATGGCGCGGCTGCCGATCTATGGCGCCCTGCACCGTTCGTTCGAGCTGGTCTACAACCCGGCCGATCCGGCCTTCCGGGTCGATTATCTCGAAGGTGCCGGCGATCCCGGCGCTCTCGGCCCGGACAGCCTGACCTGGCGGGTCATGGCCAACCCCCTTGTTTTCGCCATCGGCGCCGTGCCGGCGGTGATCCTGCAACTGGCCGAGGAAGGCGTCGGCACAGGCGTCGATACATTCTCGGACTACAAGGTGGATACGCTCGGCCGCACCCAGCGCACCCTGTCGGCGGCGCTGGCCAGCACCTATGCCAGCCGTCAGGCCAAGGCCGGCCTGATGCGGGAAGTGGCGAGCCGCCATGCCAAGGTGCGCGGTCAACTTTCGGACGGTGGGCGTTACACGGCTTTCGATCCCGAACGCATGGCCTTCGTCCACCTGACCGCCAACATGGGGTTCGCCGCCGCTTATGAGCGCTTCGTCCTCGGCCGGCCCCTGACCTTGGTCGAGCGCGATCAACTGATCCAGGAAGGCGCCGCGATCACCGCCGACTACGGCCGCTTCGAGATCCCGCGCACGGCAGCGGATGCCGAAGCGCTCGTGCGCTCTTTCGAGCCGCGCCTGAAACGGGGCGCGCCGATGGACAATTTCATTGCCGTTGCAAGGGGCGATGCCGGACCCGGCATCGGCGGTCGCGGGTCGAAGCAATTGCTGTTCGACGCCGGCCTCGACCTTCTGCCCGACTGGGCCAAGGACAAGTTCGGCTTGCGCCGTTCCGCCCTGCGCGAGGCGGCGACGATCGCCCTGCTGCGTCCGCTGGCCCGTTTCGTGCCCCGTCTCCTGAAGGATACGCCGCCGCAACTGTCCTGCCGGCGCATGGGCCTGCCGGACGACCATCTGTTTCGTCCCGTTCCGAAGACGGCGGGCGCCGGCCGGGCCGGCGCCCCGGTGGACGGCCTCAGCCGCCCATGAAGGCCTTCTTCATCGTGGCCGAGATGGCGGCGACGCCGCCGAGGCTCCAGCCACCGTCGACCGGCAGGACGACGCCGGAGATGTAGTTGCCAAAGGGGCTGGACAGGAACATGCAGGCGTTGGCGATGTCGCGCTTGGTGCCGTAACGCGCCAGCG
>JAQVKV010000166.1 GCA_028694545.1 Zavarzinia sp.
ATCCCGCTCTCCGCCTTCTTCACCGTGGCCGTGCTGCTCAGCCTTCTCGTCTTCATCGGCGAGGCGACGCGCGACGCCTTCGACCCGAGGCGCGGCCCGTGACCGCCCACATCCTCGACATCCGCGACCTTTCGGTCCGCTTCCGCACCGAACAGGGCCCGCGCGACGTGGTCACAAGTGTCTCGCTGACCGTATCGCCCGGCGAGGTGGTGGCGCTGGTCGGCGAAAGCGGCTCGGGCAAATCGGTGACCGCGCTTTCGGTGCTGCAGCTTCTCGCCCGGGGACAGGGCAGCAATCCGACCGGTTCCATCCGCCTCGACGGCACCGAGATGATCGGCGCGGCCGAGGCCACCCTGAAGCGCATGCGCGGCGCCAGGGCCGCCATGATCTTCCAGGAACCGATGACGGCGCTCAATCCCCTGCACCGCATCGGCCGCCAGATCGAGGAAGTGCTGAACCTGCACACCACGCTCGACACCGCGGGGCGCAGGGAGCGTATCGCGAGCCTGTTCCGCGAGGTGGGACTGGAAGCGCTGACCGGGAGGCTGGACGCCTTCCCGCACGAACTCTCGGGCGGGCAACGCCAGCGCGTGATGATCGCCATGGCGCTGGCGGGCAATCCCCGCCTGCTGATCGCGGACGAGCCGACCACCGCCCTCGATGTGACGGTCGAGGCGAAGATCCTCGAACTGCTGGACACCTTGGTGCGGGAGCGCAACCTCGGCCTGCTCCTCATTACCCATAATCTCGCCATCGTGCGCCGCCATGCCCATCGCGTGCTGGTCATGCATCAGGGCCGGCTGGTGGAGGAAGGACCGACGGAGCGGATCTTCGCGGCGCCCGAGGACGATTACACCCGGCACCTGATCCAGTCGGAGCCGAAAGGCCACCCGGAACCGGTCGCGGTGGATGCGCCGACGGTGATTTCCGCCGCCGACATCCGCGTGAGCTTCTCCCTGCGCCGCAACCTCTTCGGTGTCACCACGAAATCCCTGATCGCAGTCGAGGGCGTGGGGCTCGACATCCGCCGGGGCGAGACCCTGGCCGTCGTCGGCGAGAGCGGATCGGGCAAGTCGACGCTGGCCTTCGCACTGTTGCGCCTGCTGCGCTCGACCGGGCGCATCACCTTCCTCGGCGAGGATCTGCGAGCGCTGTCGGGGCGGGCGTTGCGGGCCCGGCGCAAGGCATTTCAGGTCGTGTTCCAGGACCCCTATGGCAGCCTGTCGCCGCGCATGACCATCGGCGAGGTGGTGGGCGAAGGGCTGGCCGCCCACGGCATGGAACCGGACCGGCAGGCGCGGCGCGCGCGGGTGCAGGCGGCCCTGGTCGAAGTCGGCCTCGATCCCGAGATGATCGACCGCTTCCCCCATGAATTCTCCGGCGGCCAGCGCCAGCGCGTGGCGATCGCCCGCGCCCTGGCGCTCGATCCCGACCTCGTCGTGCTGGACGAACCGACCTCCGCCCTCGACCGCTCGATCCAGAGCCAGATCATCGACCTGCTGCGCGGGCTGCAGGCGCGGCGCGGCTTCGCCTATCTGTTCATTTCCCACGATCTCAAGGTCGTGCGCGCCATGAGCCACCGGCTGATCGTCATGCATCAGGGCCGGATCGTCGAACAGGGTGCCGTGGAAGAGGTGATCGCGGCCCCGCGCGAAGCCTATACCAGGGCCCTGATCGACGCGGCCATGCTGGGCCATTGAGACATGATGGATTTCTCCACCTCTCCCGCGTCATCCGGGCGCAGACCGGGTTCTTCCGCCGCATGGGGCACCCTTCCGTCGAAAGACCCCGGCCTGTGCCGGGGTGACGCGATCCCCTAGGCCATGCCCCGTTTCGCCGCCAATCTCACCATGATGTTCGGGGAATGGGCTTTCCTCGACCGCTTCCGGGCAGCCGCCGACGCAGGCTTTGCGGCCGTCGAATTCCTCTTCCCCTATGACCATGCGCCCGAGGTGATCGCGCGCCACCTGACCGACAACGGCCTTTCGCTGGCCCTGTTCAACCTGCCGCCCGGCGACTGGGCCGCCGGGGACCGGGGCCTGGCCGCCCTGCCGGAACGGCGGGACGAATTGCGCGCCGGGATCGATCCTGCGCTCCGCCATGCCGAGGCGACCGGGGTGCCGCGCCTGCACCTGATGGCCGGTATCGCCGAACGGTCAGACCCGTCCGCCGTCGCCGCCTACCGCGACGCCGTCGCCCTGGTCGCTGACCGACTGGGCGAGAAGGGCCTCGGCCTCACGATCGAGCCGATCAACCGGCGCGGCATGCCGGGCTACTTCCTCGACGATTTCGCCTTCGCGGAAGCACTGATCGCCGATCTGGCCCGGCCGAACCTGACGCTGCAGTTCGACGTCTTCCACCGCCAGATCCTGCATGGCGACGTCACCATGGCGCTGCGCCGCCTGATGCCCGTGATCGGCCATGTCCAGATCGCCGGCGTGCCCGCGCGCCACGAACCGGACGAGGGCGAGGTGAACTATCCCTTCGTCTTCGCCGAACTGGATGCCCTTGGCTACCAGGGCTTCGTCGGCTGCGAATATATTCCGCGCGAGGAAACCGTGGCCGGCCTCGGCTGGCGGGATCAGGCCCGGCGCACGGCGCGCAGCACCGGCTGATCGGGGCCGAGGCCCTTTTCGGCGCGGATCCGCTCCTCGAGCGCGGCACGCGGCTCCACGGTCACGGCCATCGGCGTCGCCGTGGCATGGACGATGGTGCCGTCACCCCGGGCCAGCGCGACATGGCCCGCGTAACACAGGATGTCGCCCCGGCGGATATCGCCTTCCGCGACCCCGGTGCCCCAGGCCGCCTGAAGATCGCTGTCGCGCGGCAGGTAATGGCCCGCCCTTGCATAGGCGGTCTGGACGAGGCCCGAGCAATCGATCCCCGCCGCCGTCCGTCCGCCCCAGAGATAGGGCGTGCCGAGAAAGCTTTCCGCCGTCACGACAAGATCGGACACGCGGACATCGACCAGCGCCGCATGGGCCTTGTAGATGAAGCGCCCGCACGACAGGGCCAGCCAGCGCCCATCGGCGCTTTCCCCCACGGCCCGCAGGCGCGCTCCCATGGAAAGTGCGATGACCGTGGGGCGTTTCAGGTCCGGTGCGGGATAGAGATGGCTGCGCGGCACGGCGACGACATGGCTGGCCACCGGCGCCTCGCCCCTCGTGACGGCGGCGCGCGGGATATAGCCGACGTAACCATCCGTGTCCAGCTGGCCCCAGAGCCAGCCATCCTTCCGGTCCTCATAGACCGTGAAGCCCTCGCCATAGAGGATTTCCGTGTCGATCGGACAGGCGGCTTCGGGCCGGGGACGCAGACCCGCATGGGCGACGATGACGTGAAACGCCTCGCCGGCCACGAAGCGCGCGGCATCCACCTTGCCTTTCAGGAAAGCGGCGGCGAGATCGTCCCGGGCCGGCGTCAGTCGACGATCGAAGGGCGTGGTCACGGTGCGAAACGCTCCGAGATCAGGGCGAAGAGGGCGCGGATGCCATAGGCTTCGGCCCCCACGGGGCGGCCAGGGGCGGGCTTGGTTGCCCAGGCATAGACGTCGAGATGGGCCCAACACGGGCTTTCGGTCACGAAGCGCTGCAGGAACAGGCCGGCGGTGATCGCCCCCGCCATGCCGCCCTCGCCCACGTTCGAAAGATCCGCCACCCGCGAGTCCAGCCATTTGTCATAAGGGCCCCACAGGGGCAGGCGCCAGACGGGATCGCGCTGCTCGAAGCCATGATCGGCGAAAGCGATGGCGAATTCGTCGTCCGGCGTCATCAAGGCCGGCAGGTCGGGACCCAGCGCCACCCGCGCCGCCCCGGTCAGGGTGGCGAAATCGACCAGCAGGTCGGGCTTCTCCTCGTCCGCCTCGGCCAGTGCGTCGGCGAGCACGAGACGGCCCTCGGCGTCGGTGTCGCCGATCTCGACCGTCAGGCCCTTGCGCGAGGTCAGCACGTCGCCCGGGCGCATGGCATTGCCCGAGACGGAGTTTTCCACCGCCGGGATCAGCACGCGCAGGCGCACCGGCAATTCCGCGTCCATGATCATATGGGCAAGACCAAGCACATGGGCGGCGCCCCCCATGTCCTTCTTCATCAGGGTCATGTAATTGCCGGTCTTGATGTTCAGGCCGCCGGTGTCGAAACACACGCCCTTGCCCACAAGGGTGACGCGGGGCAGGCCCGCCTCGCCCCAGGTCAGGTCGATCAGGCGCGGCGCGCGGTTGCTGGCGCGGCCGACCGCATGGATCATGGGATAGCCGGCCTCGAGCAGATCATCGCCCACGATCACATTGACGCGCGCGTCATGCACCGTCGCGACGCGCAGGGCGGCATCGGCCAGTTCCTCCGGCCCGAGGTCGGAGGCTGGGGTATTGACGAGGTCTCGGACAAAGAAAAGCGCCTCGGCCGTGCGGCGTACGGTGTCGAGATCGGCGCCTTCCGGCGGGAACAGCAGGGGGGCCGGCTTCTCCGTCTCGTCCCGGTAACGGCGGAAGGCGTAACGCCCCATGACCCAGCCGAACACGGCCGCCGTCGCCTCGGCCGGGCCGAGCGGAGTGGCGATCTCGTAAGTGGCGGCAGGCAGCGCCGCCGAGAGCGCGCCAAAAGAATAAGGATCCTGTTCCGTCGCCGGCCCGATGCCGAAGATGACGAGACCAAGCTCCCCCTCCGCCCCGGGCACCACCAGATGCGCGCCCGGCCGCCCCTCGAAGCCGACGGCCGCGGCAAATCGCAGCGCCGCCGCCGGCACCTTGCCCTCGAGCAGGCCAAGACCGCCCCGCGTCACGCAATGGATGGGCACGGCCGACTCGCGGCTTTCGCTCAGGGGCAATGCCAGGGCAAGCGTCGCGTTCGTGTTTTCAGACATGGCTGCTTTCGTACGGAAGCTCTTGCGGAACGACTCAGGCTCGGGTTGCCTGTGGGCCAAGCTTACCCCAGTCCGCGGAGCCTTGCCCATGGCCGTGCATGAGAGGCCGATCCTGGTGATCGGCGACAAGAATTACTCCTCCTGGTCGATGAGGGCCTGGCTGGCGCTCACCACCGCCGGGATCGATTTCGAGGAAATGCATGTCAAGCTCCGCACCGAGGAGACCAGGGCGACCATCCTGCGCCATTCGCCAAGCGGCACGGTGCCCGCCCTCAAGCTCGGCGCGGTGGTGATCCCCGAATCCCTCGCCATCTGCGAATGGGCGGCGGAGCAGTCGCGGACCGGGCCTCTGCTGCCCGAGGACGGGGTGGCGCGCGCGGTGTGCCGCGCTGTCTCCGCCGAAATGCATTCGGGCTTCGCCACCCTGCGCAAGGAATGCCCGATGGAAGTGCTGGCGGTCCACATCGGCCACCCGATGAGCGACGCCTGCCGCATCGACATCGCCCGCATCGAGGCGATCTGGGAAGCCTGCCGCCGCGACTACGGCCAGGACGGGCCCTATCTGTTCGGACGCTGGTCGATCGCCGATGCCATGTACGCGCCGGTGGTCAGCCGCTTCATCACCTATGGCCCGCACCTGTTGCCCACGGCGGCGGATTATGTCGCCGCCGCCAGCCATCACCCGGCCTATCAAGCCTGGGTCGCCGGGGCCGAGGAACAGGTGGCGACGGGCTGCTGAGGCTTAGATCGCATCCGTGGGCAGGGTCAGGCCCTGCTCGCGGTAGAAGCGCGCGGCCCCGGCGTGGAGCGGCGCGCCAAGGCCCTGTACCGCCGTCGCCAGGGTGATTTCCCGCGCCTTCGGGTGGCCGGCGTCGAGAACCGCGCGGTTGGCCGGATCGAACAGGGTGCGGGTGATGTCGTAGGCAATGTCTTCGCCAAGGTCGGCGGCGCAGATCCATTGCGCGCCCACATTGACCGTCGGCGTGTCACCGACGCCGATATAGGCGCCCTCGGGAATCAGACCGGGCAGGAAATAGCGCCCGGCGGCCAGCAGTTTCTCCCGCCCCTCGCCATCGATCGGCAGCAGCGCGATGCTGCCCGCCCCCGCGATCTCCGCCACGTTGACCGCCGGCGCCCCGCCAAGGAAGAAGAAGGCGTCGATCTCACCCGCGGCCAGCGCCTCGGCCGCCTGGGACGGACCGAGATCATGCTGCACCA
>JAQVKV010000167.1 GCA_028694545.1 Zavarzinia sp.
CCCCTTTTCTCCTTCGGCCACGACGGCGCCTACGACCACGAGGACGACGTCACCTATCTGACGCCAGAGCAGGGCCGCATCGTCGACATCGGCGACGCCGACATCATCCACACCGACCAGATCCGTTCGCTCGCCAACATCGAGTTCGGCGTGCGCAAGATCCTGGCCGCCGGGGCGATCCCCGTGGTGCTGGGGGGCGATCACTCGGTCAACATCGGCTGCATCAACGCCTTCGACGGGCAGGAGCCCTTCCACGTCGTCCATATCGACGCCCATCTCGATTTCGTCGACGAACGCCACGGCGTCCGCTTCGGCCATGGCAATCCCCTGCGCCGCGCGGCCGAGAAACCCTATGTCACCGGGCTGACCCAGATCGGCATCCGCAATGTTTCCTCGACCGCCCGCGAAGGTTACGAGGACGCGCGGCGCATGGGCTCGGACATCCTGTCGGTGCGCCAGTTCCGCAAGCTCGGGGTCGACGCGGTGGTCGAACGCATCCCGGCCGGCGCCCGCTATTATTTCACCATCGACATCGACGGCTTCGATCCGTCGATCGCGCCGGGCACCGGCACCCCCTCGCACGGTGGCTTTCTCTATTACGAGATCCTGGAGTTGCTGGAAGCGCTGACCCGCCGGGGCCGTGTCGTCGGCATCGACCTGGTCGAGGTTGCGCCCGACTACGACCACACGGGCGGCACGGCCATTCTCGCCGCCCAATTGCTGATGAATCTCATCGGCCGCATGCTCCACCACCGGACATGACGATGGCGCCATCCTCCGCTAGGATCACGCCATGAACGTCGACAACATCGACATCCGCCTGCTGCGCGTCTTCCATGCCCTGGCGGAGCATGGCGGTTTCGCCGGCGCGCAGGCCCAGCTCGGGCTGACGCCCTCGACCCTGTCGATCCACCTCTCCAACCTGGAACAGCGTCTCGGCGTCGTGCTGTGCGAGCGCGGGCGCGGCGGCTTTCGCCTGACCGACAAGGGCGAGCGGGTCTTTCTTTCGACCAAGCGGCTGTTCGCCGCGCTCGAGGGCTTCCGGGCGGAGACCGCGTCACTGCGCGGCAAGCTGGTCGGTGAGCTGGCCATCGGCATCGCCGATTCGACGGTGACCGACGTCCATTCACCGATCGCCGAGGCCATCCGCCGCTTCGAGGCCAGGGACAACGACGTGCACCTCCGCCTGATCGTGGACCGGCCGGCGGGGCTGAACCATGCGCTTCTCGACGGGCGCCTCAACCTCGCCATCGGCTTCTTCCCCCGGCCGGTCGCCGGCGTCACCTACGAAAAACTCTATTCCGAACAGGGCATGCTCTATTGCGGTGTCGGACACCCGCTGTTCGGCAAGTCCCCTTCGGCGGCCGATCCCATCGCGCTCGGACGGGCCCGTTTCGTCGCCCGCGCCTACAGCCTGGAACGCGACCTCAACGCGATCGGCCATGTCTCGCACAAGGCCAGCGTCGAGAACATGGAAGCGCTGGCCCATCTGATTCTGTCGGGCTGCTTCATCGGCTTCCTGCCCGAACATTACGCGCGGGGCTTCGTCGTCGCCGGTCGCATGCAGGCGATCGACCCCGACCGTTTCACCCTGCCCTCCGACGTCTTCCTGGCGACCCCGGCCGCCGGCAAACCCAACCTCGTCGTCTCCACCTTCTGCGACGACCTGCGCGAGGCCAACGCCGCTCTCGCGGCGTGATCGGCGGCCGGGCCAGGGGCCCTACCCCCCTCGAGAGCCCGTTTGGAAACTTTAGGCTTCGGCGAACCGGGGCAGCCCCGACAAACGCCGCGTGCGGACACGATGACCGTATCCGGCAATGTCCCGGTGGGAGGAGCACACTCATCCCACCGGTACCCGGCATCGGTCAGAAATGAAATTCGGCGACGAACTGGGGTACGCTCGCCTCGGTGCCGAAGGTCGTGATCTTCGGATCGTTACCGTATTTGTTACGCCACCACTGATAGCCGAAGCCGATCTGCAAGGACTTCGGGGCGTCCAGCAAGGTCCCGACATCGAACATCAGTGCCGTTTCCAGCAGGATCTCGTAGACCGTGTCATTGCCGAAGCCGTCGGTTCCCTTCGGTCCGACGATGTTCATGTAACCCTTGAAGGTCATGGGCACGCCGATATCGAGGGGAACCGGCAAGCCCCAGGCGGTTTCGATGCGCCAGGTCGGATCGAAGTCGACCGGCGTGTTCACGATACCGTTGTAATTGTGCTCAGTTCCCAGCAGCAGGCCGATGGAGAGAAAGCCCGGGACCTCGAAGTCGATCGTCGGTCCGACGACGAATTTCCGCACCCGACCGTGGAAGGCATCGTCGTCATAGGAGACGTCGCCACCGATGGTCAGGCCGATGTCCCGGATAACGCCGCCGTAAGAGGCCCCGAAGATTTTCGCCGAACTCAGCTTCTCACGCAGTACCGCATAGATTTCCGTCGCCGGGCCGCCGTCGTCCGCCGCCTCCTCGTCCTCGTCGGTGCCTTTCAGGATGTCTACCGCGAGGAACGTCTGACCATAGGTCCAGCCATGGACATGCTGCAGCTGAATGATGGCCTTGGTGATGTCGTTCGGATTGGCCGGCTCGCGGTGATCGACGCCATAGCGGATGCCGGCGGACGTGTCGCTCCACTCGATGACGTCCGCCCGCGCCGCCGGTCCGGCGACCAGCGCCCCGAGCGCCCCGGCAAAGGCCATTGACCGGAATATTGCCTTCGTAACCCCATTCATCCCCTGTACTCCTTGTCACTGGATAGGCTTCGCCTGCCGACGGGTTCCCTGCCCGCCGGCCGGACCTTTTGGGAGCGACCACCACCCTCGGAATCAGACGAGGATGTTCGGTCCACTCATGAAGACGTGGATTTCCTGGAAGCGGCCGCCGCGCACCCGCCAGATGTTGGTGTTGCAAAGCCGCGTCGCCACGCCCGCGGCAGTGGTGACCAGACCCTCGAAGGTCGCGGCGACCCGGCCCGTCGCCGGATCGGCGGAGAGCTTGAAATCACGGTGGACGATGGTCTCGAAGGCGGCGAAATAGTCGACCAGCATGCGGCGGATCGCCGGCTTGCCCGCGTGGCAGACGAAATCGGTCTGTACCGTGAACAGGGCCTCGTCATGCAGGCAGGACAGCACGCCCTCGATATCCTTGGCATCCACCGCACCGAAATAACGCCGGATGGCGAGGTCTTCGAGAGCAACCGCGTCGAGCGCGCTTTCGTAGCGCATCACCCGATCTCCACTGGCCGGCTGGCGTGGATCACGGCACCCGTGATGAGGCCATCGCGAAAGCGGAAATGGCCCGCGCATTCCTGGCGAAGCAACCTGTCGTCGCGCAGGTTGAGCCGGGTGAACTGACTGCATACGCCAGCCATGCCCGCATCGACGACATGGCTGAACTCCATGTGACAGCTGTAACGGCAAGCATTCCGATAGGCGCGCATCCAGGCCTCGGGCGAGGCGCTGCCCGAAAGCGCCGGCAGATCGCCGGTCGCATCGAGCAACAGGGCGCCGGTCGCGAAGCCGCCGGCGGCACTGGGGCTGCCGCTGTCCAGCCCGTCGACCAGGAACTGCTCGACGACGGCGACAAGCGCGCGACGCTCGCGCCAGATGCCGTCCAGTGAAATTGGTGATGACATTGCGCTCTCCGCCCCGGGCCTCGTTCCAACGGGAAGAAGGCTGTCACCCGCCGTGGCGGGGCGAAAGCAAAGCGCCACGATCTAAACCATCGGTCTAATCCCTTGGCCCGACTATCCGGAAGCGGGAGGCTCTCCTAGTCTCTGGTCTGTGTTGGGCTTCATCGGGGAGTGTCGATCATGGCCGAATCTGGCGACTATGGGCAATCGAACAGACTGTGGAACGAAGATCTCGCCCCGACGGACGAGCGCGCGCGGACTTGGCGCTGGTACCATTTCGCCGCGCTCTGGATCGGCATGGTGATCAGTGTACCGGTCTACATGCTGGCCAGCGGCCTGATCGAACAGGGCATGACGCCGTGGCAGGCGATCGGCACCATCTTCGCCGGCAATCTGGTCATCCTGGTGCCCATGGTGCTGATCGGCCATGCCGGCGCCCGTTACGGCATTCCCTATGCCGTTCTGGCACGGGCCAGCTTCGGAACGAAAGGGGCGCGGCTGCCGGCCTTCGCCCGCGCGATCGTCGCCTGCGGCTGGTACGGCATCCAGACCTGGATCGGCGGCAGCGCCCTGCTCACGCTCCTCGGCGTCATGGCCGGACAATCGCTGGACGGACCGGCGGTGCCGGGACTTGGCATCGGCATCGGCCAATTGCTGTCCTTCCTCGCCTTCTGGGGCATCCAGTTCCTCTTCATCAACAAGAACCTCGACAATATCCGCAAGCTCGAAACCTGGACCGCCCCGCTGAAGATCGTCGTCTGCGCGCTCATGGTCTGGTGGGCGCTGGACGTGACCGGCGGCCTCGGCCCGGTGTTCGAGACGACGCCGAAGGCGACCGACGCCCCCTCCTTCGCGGCGATTTTCTGGCCGTCCTTCACGGCCATGGCCGGCTTCTGGTCCACGCTCTGCCTGAATATCCCGGACTTCACCCGTTTCGCCCGGACGCCACGGGACCAGGTGGTGGGCCAGGCGCTCGGCCTGCCGGGACCGATGGCGTTGCTCGGCCTTGTTGCCGTGATCACGACGACGGCGACCGTCGTCGTCTATGGCGAGGCGATCTGGGATCCGGTACGACTGTCCGGCAATATTGGCGGCATCGTTGTCCTTCTCGGCCTGCTGATCATCTCGCTCGACACCGTGTCGTGCAACCTGGCGGCCAATCTGGTCGGCCCCGCCTATGATTTCTCGGCTCTCTGGCCCAGCCGCATCAGCTACAGGATCGGCGGCTACATCACGGCGGCCATCGCCATCGTCTCCATGCCGTGGGAGCTTCTGGCGGGCACCAATGGTTACATCTTCGTCTGGCTTATCGGCTATGGCGCCCTGCTCGGGCCGATCGTCGGCATCATGATTGCGGACTACTGGATCGTCCGCCGCGCCCGACTGAACGTCGTTGACCTCTATCGGGAGGAGGGCGACTACAGCTATCGCAACGGCTGGAATCCGGCGGCCTTCGGTGCCTTCGCGATCGGCGTCCTGCCCAATATTCCGGGCTTCCTCCATGCCGCCTTCCCCGGCGCATTCGGCGATGTCGGAGCCTTCTGGACCGGGATCTACGACTATGCCTGGTTCGTCGGCGCCGGACTTTCCATCGCGGCTTACACGCTGCTCGCCCGGGTCGGCGCCAGGCGCCTCGCCCCGGCCGCCGCCCATAGCTGATCGCGTAACGGAACAATTCCCATGAGCGTGAATATTCCCCTGATCGACATCTCGGCCTATCCGGCCGGCGGCGAGGCGGCGATCGCCGCCCTCGCCCGGACAGTGGACCGGGCCTGCACCGACATCGGCTTCCTGCTGGTCAGCGGACACGGCGTCCCCGACAGCCTGATCGACGACATGCGTCGGGTTTCCCGGCGCTTCTTCGCCCGAACGGAAGCCGAGAAGCTGGCCCACAGGATGCCGCCCGATCGCTATCGCGGCTATGTCGCGATGGAGAGCGAGGCGCTGGCCAACAGTCTGGACGAGCCCACCCCGCCGGACATCAAGGAATCCTTCAACATCGGCCCCCTCGAAGGGCCGTCGGACGCCTACCGGCAAGCGGCCACGCCAGCCAATTTCTTCGCCGAGAACCAATGGCCGGAAGACGAGGAGTTCCAGGCGGTCTGGAGCCGCTATTACCGGTCGATGGAGGATCTGTCTTTCCGCCTGATGCGGATCTTCGCACTGGCGCTCGGCATGCCGGAGAGGTTTTTCGACGACAAGATCGATCGCCACATCACCAACTTCACCGTGCTGCACTACCCGGCGCAGGAACGGCCACCGCAACCGGGGCAATTGCGCGCCGGGGCCCATACCGACTATGGCAGCCTGACCATCGTGAAGCCCGACGCCGCTCCCGGCGGTCTCCAGGTACGCGACAAGGCCGGGCAATGGGTGGATGTTCCCTATGTGCCCGATGCCTTCGTCGTCAATCTCGGCGACCTGATGGCGGACTGGACGAACGACC
>JAQVKV010000168.1 GCA_028694545.1 Zavarzinia sp.
ATGTGACGTCGACGGTGCCGCTCATGGCCGGATCTCCACGCGTTCGGCCGGGCTGCCGGCCTGGAAGAGGGACAAGGTTAGGGCGCCCTGATTTTATGGAGTATGGTCAAAGCTGACACAGGATTTGTGAATTTCATTCACAGGGAAGGTCGGCGTGAGCAAATTCGAGGAAATGCAGGTTTTCGCCACGGCGGTCCGCCTCGGCGGCTTTTCCGCCGCCGGCCGGCAGCTGGACCTCTCCCCCTCCGCCGTCAGCAAGCTGGTGACGCGGCTGGAGGCCCGGCTCGGGGTCCGGCTGGTGAACCGGACCACGCGGGCCGTCAGCCCGACGGAAGCGGGCCAGCAGTTCTTCGAGCGCTGCCAGGACATCCTGGGCCAGGTCGAAGCGGCGGAAGACGCCCTGAGCGACCACGGCCGCAGCCCCAAAGGCACGCTCCGCATCAGCAGCACGCCGGGCTTCGCCCAGCACCGCCTGCTGCCCCTGCTGGCGGATTTCCAGGCGCACCATCCGTCCCTTCGGCTGGAGTTGCAGCTTACCGGGCAGGCGATCGACCTCGTGGCGGAACGGGTCGACCTCGCGATCCGCCTCGGCCCCCTGAAGGAGACCAGCCTGATCGCCCGCCCGCTGGGCGAGAGCCGGCGCCAGGTCTGCGCCGCCCCGGCCTACCTCGCCCGCCATGGCATCCCCCGGGTTCCGGAGGACCTGCGTGGCCACAATTGCCTGCGCCTGTCCACCAGCCGCGATTTCAACCAGTGGCATTTCCACGGCCCGGCCGGCGAGACACTGATCGAGGTGGAGGGCAATTTCGTCACCGACAATGTCGAGGCGCTCTACGGCTACGCCTTGCAGGGCGGCGGCATCGTCCGGCTGTCGTCCTTCATGGTACGCCAGGCGATCGACGACGGCCGGCTGGTGCCCCTGCTGCAACCGTTCGAGATGGCGCGGCAGCAGATCCATCTGGTCTACCCCCACCGCCGCCATCTGGCGCCCAAGGTCCGGGTCTTCGTCGATTTCCTGCTGGCGGCCTACGGGGGCGATCCGCCGTGGGACCGGGTGTCGTAGCGCAGCACGGCATTCAGCAGCACCTGGGCGCCGGCGGCGCAATGTTCCGGCGTGGCACTTTCCGCCTCGTTGTGGCTGATGCCGCCCCGGCAGGGCACGAAGATCATGGCGGTCGGCGCCACCCGGGCGACGTAGACCGCGTCGTGCCCCGCGCCCGAGACGATCTCCCGCCCGGCGAAGCCCGCATCCGCAGCCCCCGCGCGGACAGCGGCGATGCAATCCGGATCGAACCGAACCGAGGGCGAATCCCAGATCCGGTCCACCCCGTGGTCGAGCCCGGCGCTGGCCGCCGCGTCCGCGATCACCGTCATCAGGGCGGTTTCCATCCGCTCCAGCACCCGGTCGTCCGGGTGGCGCAGGTCGACGGTCAGATCGACGACACCGGGCACGACATTGCGCGAATTGGGCCGGCACTCGATCCGGCCGACGGCGGCGAGCGCGCCGGGGGCATGGTCCTGCGCGATCGCTTCCACCGCCTCGATCAGACAGGCGGCGCCCAGCAGGGCATTGCGCCGCATCGCCATCGGCGTCGCCCCGGTATGGGCCGAGGCGCCGGTCAGGCGAACATCGTACCAGCGCGCGCCCTGCACCCCGGTAACGATCCCGATCACCTGGCCCTCCGCCTCCAGGATCGGCCCCTGCTCGATATGCAGCTCGAACAGGGCGCCCAGCCTGAAAGCGCCCGCCCCGGCCAGCCCCCGGCAGCCGATCCGCTCCAGTGCCGCGCCGAACGTAACCCCGTCCGCATCCGTGCGTCCATGGGCATAGGCAACGTCGAAGACCCCGGCGTGAACGCCCGAACCTAGCATGGCGGGGGCGAAGCGAGCCCCCTCCTCGTTCGCCCAGTCGACGAGGACGAGGGGCGCCTCCGTGACATGGCCCCGGTCGTGCAAGGTGCGCAGCATCTCGAGCCCGCCAAGCACGCCGAGGATGCCGTCGAAGCGCCCGCCGGTCGGCTGGGTGTCGAGATGACTGCCGATAGCGATGGGCGCGAGGTCCGGCCGCCTGCCCGGATAGAGGGCGAACATGTTGCCGACCTCGTCCACGGTCACGGTGCAACCGATCGCCTCGACCGCCTGGCGCAGCCAGTCGCGCACCTCGCGATCGGCCTCGCCAAGGGCAAGGCGGCACAGACCACCCCGGCCCGTGGCGCCGATCCGCGCCGTCACCGTCAGGCTGTCCCAGAGACGCCCCGCGTCAATTGTGAAGTTCATCCCGCCGGCCTCCGCTTTCCACCGGACGGCCCGTCGGCCATGTCGCCGCGTCCCCCGCCAGCCCGTCTGGACGCAGGAGCTGGAGGAATCCCCGCGCCGCTTCGGACAAGGGGCGATCATTGCGATGAAGGAACTCTATCCGGCAGGCGAGGGCGGGCCTGAACGGCCGCGCCACCAGGCCGAGCGCGGCGAGGCGCCGGGCGGTCACACCATCCGTGAAGCCGATGCCAAGGCCGGTTGAAGCCAGGGCGCAGACCGAGGCATAGCTTTCCGCCTCGACGACGGCGCCGGCCGTCGGACAACGGCCCCGGCACAGGCTTTCGAGACGGGCCGCGAGGGGAGAACCGATGGCAACCAGAAGCGGCCGGCCGCGCAGCATCTCGGGCATGATCGCCGCCTGTTGCGCCAGCGGATCGTCCGGCGTCATGACGCAGACCCCCTCGCAATCATGATGGCCGCCATCGATCAGCGCGTGTTCGACGGCGCCCTCCAGCACCCAGAGATCGATCTGGTTGCGCAGGAAGGAGAGCGGCACTTCCTCGGACGAGAGCGCCGTCAGGCGAATGGCGACGCCGGGGCTGAGCATGCGGAAGCGCTCGATCGCCTCGGTCAGGAAACCGCCGGCCAGCCGGGCATGGACCGCCAGGGAAAGCGCGCCGCGGCGCTTCTCGCGGATGCCGCTGGCGACGTCGGTCATGCGGTCGAGGCTGAGGATCGCCTGTTCCGCCTCCTTGGCGAATTCGATCGCCTCGGCGGTCGGGGTCAGTTGCGTTCCCTTGCGCTCGAACAGCATGAAGCCGATCTCGCGTTCGAGATTGGCCACCATCTGGCTGATCGCGGGCTGCGAGACCTTCAGGGTTTCGGCCGCCCGCGTCATGGTCCCGGTGGCCAGGATGACCTTGACCGCGAGGAGCTGGCGGACGTTCACGCCCCGCCCCCCATATGCTCGCGCACGCAGCGCAAGGCATGCCGGAAGGCCAGCGTCTCGGGCACGTTGCGGCGATAGACGACGTCGTAGTTCGAGGTGTAACCGAAGACGTCCGGGCGGACAGAACGCATCTCCCCGGTCTCGACCCAGCGCCTTGCATAGACGGTCGAGAGGAAGCCGAGGTAGTGGCCGGAGAGGATGAAATAGGCGATACCCTCGATGTTATGGGCGCGGGCCGTGAACTTGAAGCGCCGGTGCATGTGGTTCATCTGGTCGATCGAGACATAGCCACGCTGCACGTGTTCGGCCGCCATCACATCCTCGGGCGTCACCTCGTCCTCGCCCAGGGCGAACAGGGGATGGCGGCGCCCGCAGTAAAGCTCCATCCCCATGGTGAAAAGCGGCTCGTACTGGAGCTGGGAAACGCGGCGCGGGAAGAAGCCGATGGCGAGATGGGCCTGCCCCTCCAGCACCTGCCGCTCGAGCTCGTTCGGCGGCGCCACGCTGAGGTTCACATGGACGTCATGGGCGACGCTCTTGAAAGCACGGATCGCTTCGTGCAGGCGAAAATCCGGCGAGACGATCAGATTGTCGATGATGCCGATATTGATGTCGCCGATCAGCTTGCCCTTGATGCCGCCGATGCGCGCACGGTAGTCCTCAAGCTGGGCGAAGAGCGCCTTCGCCGCCTCGAAGACTTCCGCGCCCTCGGGGGTCAGGGTAAAGCCGCTGCGCCCGCGCTTGCACAGCTTGGCGCCGATGCGGCTCTCGAGGTTGGAGATCTGGATGCTGATCGTCGACTGGCTGACATTCAACGCGTTCTGGGCCAACGAGAAGCCGCCACAGCGCACCACCGTGATGAAGACCGCCAGCAGCTTGATGTCCGCATCGGTGATGGGCATGGTGACGACGGCTTCACGCCCGGGGGCCATCTTCTCGGTCATGCCGCCTCCGTCCTTTCGCCACGCCGCGCCGCTAGGGTGGCGGCCGCCCGGGTCGCCAGCGAGACTAGCCCCTTCGGGTGGAACAGGGTGACGAGGATGATGAGCGCGCCATAGGTCAGCAGGCGGTATTCGCCGATGCCGCGCAACGCCTCCGCCACCCCGATCAGCGCGACGGCGCCGACGAGCGGCCCGGCATGGGTGCCGATGCCACCGACCAGCACCATGGCGATGACGAGGATCATCACATCCATGCCGGCGACCGAGTGGGGGGTCAGCACGCGGATGTAATGGGCATAGAGCACGCCGGCGAGCCCGACGATGAAGGCGCTGATCCCGAAAGCGAGAAATTTGTAACGGGCAAGATTCAGACCCAGGCTCTCGGCCGCGTCCTGCGAATTGCGGAGCGCCACGAAGGCAAGGCCGACGCGCGAACGCATGAGACCATAGACCGCGAGAAAGGCGCCGATGGTCACCAGCGAGGCGAGATAGAAGAAAGGCAGCCGCATCGAGCCCGAGAAGGCGATCTTGCCGAGATAGGGCAGATGGACCGGATCAAAGGGCGGAATGCCGACCAGCCCCATCTCGCCCCGGGTGATGTCCTTCAGGTTGGACAGGGTGATGCGCACGATCTCGGCGAAGGCCAGCGTCACGATGGCGACATGGGCGACGGAACGGATGCGCAATGCCGGCAGGGCGACGAGAAGGCCGATCACGGTGGCAAGCAGGGCACCCGCCCACATTGTGATCCAGGGCGAGAGCCCGAAGCCCTTGGACAGAAGCGCGGAACCATAGGCGGCCAGCGCGAAGAGCGCGTGATGGCCGAAGGTCTTCAGGCCGACGAAGCCGGTTACCAGGTTCCAGCCGATGGCGAATGTCGAATAGATCGCGATCAGGATCATGACATGCAGCACATAGGGTTGCGCCACGACGAGCGGCAGCCCCAGCCACAGGGCGGCGCAGATGAGGGCAAGCGCGACATGACGGCCCGGCCGGGGGTCGAACAGGGCGTTCATCGCACCGCCCTCCCCACGCCGAAGAGTCCCCAGGGGCGCCACCAGATGACGGCAATGAGGATGCCGAAGGAAATCACCTCGCGCCATTCGGACGAAGTCAGGCCAACGCCCACAGCCTCCACCACGCCAAGGATCATGCCCGCCGCGATGCAGCCGGTGAAACTGCCGAGCCCGCCCATGACGACGACGGCGAAGGCCTTCAGCGACAGGGTCACCCCCATCCAGGGATTGACGGCATAGAGCGGCGACAGCATGGCCGCCGCCACCGCCGCAAGCGCGGCGCCAAGCGCGAAGGACAAGGTGTTCACGAGCCCGGTGCGCACCCCCATGATACGCGCGGCCTCCGGGTCCTGCGCGGTCGCGCGGATGGCGCTGCCAAAGCGGGTGTGACGCAGGAGGAGCGCGGTGCCACCGATCGCCGCCGCCGCGACGATCGCGATCAACAGGCGCTGGTACGGCATGCGGATGTCGCCGATCTCGAGCATGGCGTTGGTGAAATAGGGCACGGAACGGAACGTCTCACCCCAGACTCCGAGCGCCAGATTCTGCAACACGATGGACAGGCCCATGGTCGCGGCGATCGTGCTGAATTCCCAGCCCGGCTTGTCCAGCAGGGGGCGGATCACGCCGAAACCGACGCCGGCCGCGAAAGCGAAGACGCACAGGGCGGCCAGGATCACGGCGAGCGCGGGATGCAGACCGAGCCCGGTCGTCAGCAGCAGGAAGGCATAGCCACCCAGCATGTAGAATTCGCCATGGGCGAAATTCAGCACCCGCATGGTGCCGTAGACGAGGGTGAGGCCACTGCCCATCAGCGCGTAGATCGAGCCGAGAATGAGGCCGTTCAACAGTTGTTCCGCCATGGCTCCCCTGCCTCACGCACCAAGATAGACGCGCCGGATTTCCGGGTG
>JAQVKV010000169.1 GCA_028694545.1 Zavarzinia sp.
GCGCCAATCTCGCCGATCCGGAAGGCTTGACCGGGGACGGCGTGCCCGACGTCGGCCTCGTGCTCGAGGAATTCTACAATCCGGTGTTCAAGCGCCTGCGCGACCTGCGCGTGCCGATCGTCACCGCCGTGAACGGTGCGGCCGCCGGTGTCGGCATGAGCTTCGCCCTGATGGGCGACATCGTCATCGCCGCGAAATCCGCCAGCTTCCTGCAAGCCTTCGCCAAGATCGGCCTCGTGCCCGACGGCGGCTCGTCCTGGCTGCTGCCCCGTCTCGTCGGCCGGGCGCGGGCGCTCGAACTCGCCCTGATGGCCGAGAAGCTGCCGGCCGAGAAAGCCCTCGACTGGGGCCTGATCAACCGCGTCGTCGATGATACGGAACTGATGCCGACCGCCCGCGAGATCGCCGGCAAATTCGCCAAGGGCCCGACCAAGGCGCTCGGCATGATCCGCAAGATGATGCAGGCGAGTTTCGAGAACGGTTACGACCAGCAGCTCGACCTCGAACGTCAGCTCCAGCGCGCCGCCGGCCAGACCGAGGATTTCCAGGAAGGCGTCGCCGCCTTCTTGCAGAAGCGCCCGGCCAACTACAAGGGCAAGTAAGGCCCTGCCCTATTCCCGTCGCCCCGGCGAAAGCCGGGGCCTCTCGACGGGGGGGCGCCCTTTCCTGCACGAGATCACGGCTTTCGCCGGGATGACGGCTATTTCCGGCGGGTGGTCAGCCGGGACCAGAGGCTTGCCTTCGCCGGGGTTCCGGCGCGCCAGCCCATCTCCCAGAAGCCCGCTTCCAGCCGACAGGCTTCGGCGAAGGTGCGGGTGAGCGACGGCAGGCGCGCCTCGGTCGCTCGCGTTGCCGCCAGCCGGTCCAATTCGGCCACGGCCTCGTCCGCCACGGCGGCGTAATCCGCCCCGGCATACATCTCGATCCAGGGCAGATAGGGATTGCCCGCCTCGACGAAATCGGACCGCGCCTTGATCGCAACCGCGATGTCGCGATAGCCGACGACGCAAGGCGCCAGCGCCACCTTGAGATCGAGAATGTCGCCCGACAGGCCCCGGTCGAGGACATAGCGGGTATAGGCCATGCATTCCGGCGCCTCGGGCGCCTGTTCCATCTCTTCCGCCGAAATGCCCCAGCGGGCGGCGAATTCGACGTGCAGTTTCATCTCGCCGTTGATCAGGGCGTCCAGCGTCGCGGCGGCCGAGCGCATGCCGGCGAGGTCGTCGGCCTTGACCACGGCAAGGGCATAGGCGCGCCCGAAGTGGATCAGGAACAGATAGTCCTGCACCAGGTAATGTCGAAAGGCGGCCTCGGGCAGCGTGCCCCGGGCAAGGCCGTCGACGAAGGGATGGGCGACATAGGCACGCCAATCCGTGGCCGCGCCCTCGCGCAGCCGCTCGAACAGGGTGCTCACCCGCGTTCCTCGATCCAGGCGGCCTGAATGGCTTCCAGGATCTTCTCGTTCGAGCGCTCGGGCGCGTCCGAGAAGCCGTCCAGCGCCAGCACCCATTTGTGCAGGTCGGTGAAGCGCAGGTTCACGACATCCACATCCGGATGGGCGTCTTCGAGCCCGGCGGCAATGTCGTAGACGTCGGTCCAGCGCATCGGCGGGAGCCTTACTTGTCCACCATCATGTTGCGGGTGGCGGCGGGCAGCGAAACCACCAGGCCGTCCAGGTCTTCCGTCATGATGATCTGGCAGCCGAGACGCGAGGTATGGCTCAGGCCGAAGGCGAGATCGAGCATGTCTTCCTCTTCCTCGGTCGCTTCCGGCAGGGCGCCGAAATATTCCGGATCGACGATGACGTGGCAGGTCGAGCAGGCGAGCGAGCCTTCACAGGCGCCCTCGAGATCGATCTTGTTGCGGTGGGCAATCTCCAGCACCGAAAGGCCGACCGGGGCGTCGACCTCGGTCCGCGTGTTGCCGTCGGGGCTGACGAAAACCATCTTGGGCATGCGTTTGAACTCCAGAAATCCGATCGCAGGCTTTAGCCCGCCTGCAGGCGTGTTTCAAGCCGGCTGACCTCGACACCGGACAGGGCCCGGCGAATATTGCGGTCCATGCGACGCTCGGCGAAGGGCCGGCCCGCCGCTTCCAGCGCATCGGTGGCCGCGATGACCGAATCCCGGTCCTCGCCCGACATCGCCACTTCCAGCTCGGCCTTCGCCTCGTCGATCGCTGCCCGTTCCTCGGCCGTGAGCAGGTCGCCGTCGACGGCGAGCGCCGAATCGAGGGCGAGGACCAGGCGCCGCCCGTCCACCCGCGCTTCGGCCAGAAGCCGCGTCGCCACATCCGCCCGCGCATTCTCGAGGGAGGCGCGCAGCATCTCGCCCATTTCCTCTTCCGAAAGGCCGTAGGACGGCTTCACCTCGACATGGGCCTCGACACCGGTCAGCGCCTCCTTGGCGGTCACGGTCAACAGGCCGTCGGCATCGACGGTGAAGGTGACGCGGATGCGCGCCGCCCCCGCCACCATGGGCGAAATGCCGGCCAGCACGAAATGGGCGAGCGAGCGGTTCTGGTCGACCATCTCGCGCTCGCCCTGGACGACATGGATTGCCATGGCCGACTGGCCATCCTGATAGGTCGTGAAATCCTGGGCGCGTGAGACCGGGATCGGCGTATTGCGCGGGATCACCTTCTCGACGAGCCCGCCCATGGTCTCGAGCCCCAGGGAAAGCGGCACGACGTCGAGCAGCAGGGTGTCGGAACCGCGCGTCAGCGCCTCCGCCTGCAGGGCGGCGCCCAGCGCCACCACCTCGTCCGGGTCGATGTCGCCGAGCGGTTCGCGCCCGAAGAGTTCCGCCACCTTGTCACGCACCAGCGGCACCCTTGTTGAACCGCCGACAAGAACGACACCCGAAAGCTCCTCCGCCGTAACGCCGGCATCCTGCAGCACCACCTTCGCCGCCTCGATCGTGCGCGCGACCAGCGGCATGACCAGCACATCGAAATCCGCCCGCGTCACCTTGTGGCGCGTGGCCTTGCCACCGAAATCGAGATCGACATCGACTTCAGCGGCGTCGGTCAGCATTTCCTTGGCGCGCCGCGCGACCGCCAGCACGGGCTTCACGTCGCCGGCCTCGATCGCGTCGCCCCGCGTATCGATCAGATGCTGGGCCAGCAGGCGATCGAAATCGTCACCGCCGAGGGCGGCATCGCCCCCGGTGGCAAGGACCTGGAACACGCCCTTTTCCAGCTTCAGCAAGGAAACGTCGAAAGTACCGCCGCCGAGATCATAGACCGCGTAAAGCCCTTCGGCGCCCCGGTCGAGACCATAGGCAAGGGCCGCCGCCGTCGGCTCGTTCACGAGGCGCAGGACTTCGAGGCCGGCGAGACGCGCAGCATCCCTTGTCGCCGCGCGGGCACTGTCGTCGAAATAGGCGGGCACGGTGATCACGGCCCGGTCCACGCCCTTGCCCAGCACCATTTCGGCGCGCTGGCGCAGCGTGCGCAGGATCTCGGCCGAAACCTCGACCGGCGAGACCACACGGCCGCCGACGTCGAGCTTCACCATGCCGCCGGTGCCGTCGTCATGGATCTTCTGGGCCAGATGACCGCCGAGGCTGGCGACGTCGCCGGTGCCACGCCCCATCAGGCGCTTGGCCGAGGAGACGACGAGATGCGGTTCCGCCTCCAGGATGCGCGTGGCGACGCGGCCGACCACCGGCTCTTCCTCGCCCTCCAGATAGGCGACGACGGAGGGGACGATGCCGTCGCCGAGCGCGTCGCGCAGGATCTCGGGCCGGCCGTCGACCGCGATCGCCACCAGCGAATTGGTGGTGCCAAGATCGATGCCCACCGCCGCCGTATCGGAATCGCCCGCGTGCGGCAGTGGGGTCTGGCCCGGTTCGTGAATTTCGAGAAGCATCAGATCCTTGCGAGCCGGGGCGCGCCGCGCCGCTTCAACTCGATCCCTAGTTTGACGAGATAGGACAGGCGCAGCGTCTCGCGCGTGGCGCCGTCGATGTTGTGTCCGGCGAAGGCGTCGCCAATGCGGGCCTCGACCGCCCTTGTCTCGGTAGCGAGCCGGGCAGCGATCCCAGCCACCTGCTCCGGCGTCTCCGCCTCCTCGAGCGCCTCGCGCCACTCCATCGCTTCCATGAGAAGCTCGGGATCGGCGATGCTGCGCCCGTCGTCGCCGGGCAACGGCCGCCCCGCCGTCTCGAGCAAGTAGCGCGCGCGGGACAACGGGTCGCGCAGCGTCTCGTAAGCTTCGTTGATCAGCGTCGCGTGCTGGAGGGAGAAATTCTTCTCCCGAGCCCCGCGGCCCGCGAAACGATCCGGATGAAACCGGCGCTGGGCCGCGAAATAATGGCGTTCGAGCATCGCCCCGTCGACGGCGAAGCCGCGCGGCAGGCCGAGGCGGGCGAAATGGTCGATCTGCCCCGGCGGCTGCAGGGATTTGCAGCCGGCACAGATGGCATCTTCCACGTCACCGCCGCAGGACGTGCATGAAATCGGACGGGTTACCGGATCGGTCATGATGGACGGATCGTTCAGACGTGAAACGACTCGCCGCAGCCGCAGCGGGCCTTCTCGTTCGGATTGACGAAGACAAAGCCGGACTTCAGCTTGTCCTGCTCGAAATCCATCTTGGTACCGATCAGGAACATCACCGCCTTGGGATCGACCAGGATGGTGACGCCCTTGTCCTCCACCACCTCGTCGTATTTGCCCTTCTCGTCGGCATATTCGAGCGTGTACTGCATGCCCGAACAGCCGGCGGTGCGAACCCCGATGCGCACGCCGGCCGAAGGCTTGCCGCGCTTATCCAGCAATTCCTTCACCCGGGCCGCCGCCGGCTCGGTCAGTTCCATGATCTGGCGCGCGGGGGCTGCCATCGCCTTTACTCCTTACGCCTTGTCGTGTTTCGCCTTGTAGTCGGCGATCGCCGCCTTGATCGCGTCCTCGGCCAGCACGGAACAATGGATCTTCACCGGCGGCAGCGCCAGATGCTTGGCGATGTCGGTGTTCTTGATCGTCGCCGCCTCGTCGAGGCTCTTGCCCTTCACCCATTCGGTGACGAGGCTGGACGAGGCGATCGCCGAGCCACAGCCGAAGGTCTTGAACTTCGCGTCCTCGATCAGCCCTTCCGGACTCACCTTGATCTGCAGCTTCATGACGTCGCCGCAGGCCGGCGCGCCGACGAGGCCGGTGCCGATGCTGTCGTCGCCCTTCGCGAAGGAGCCGACGTTGCGGGGGTTTTCGTAATGGTCGACCAGCTTGTCGCTATAGGCCATGTCTGTAACTCCTTCTATCTCGTGCCGCTCAATGGTCGGACCACTGGATCGACTTCAGGTCGATGCCGTCCTGCACCATTTCCCAGAGCGGGCTCATTTCGCGCAGCTTGCTGACGCGGTTGACGATCGTGTCCGCCGCGTAATCGATCTCCGCCTCGGTCGTGAAACGCCCGAAGCCGAAGCGGATGGAGGTATGCGCCAGCTCTTCCTCGACACCGAGGGCACGCAGCACATAGGACGGCTCCAGCGAGGCCGAGGTGCAGGCGGAACCGGACGACACCGCCAGATCCTTGATCCCCATGATCAGGGACTCGCCCTCGACATAGGCGAAGGACAGGTTGAGGTTGCCCGGATAGCGCTGCTCCTTGTCGCCGTTCAGGAAGACGTCCGGCAGCTTCGCCGTCACCGTGTCGTAGAACTTCCTGGCCAGCGCCGTGATGTGCTCGCTGTCCTTCGTCATCTCCTCGCGGGCGATGCGGCAGGCCTCGCCGATGCCGACGCAGAGCGGCGGCGCCAAGGTGCCCGAGCGCATGCCGCGCTCCTGCCCGCCGCCGTTCATCTGGGCGACCAGGCGCACGCGCGGCTTGCGCCGGACATAGAGCGCGCCGATGCCCTTCGGGCCATAGAGCTTGTGGCCCGAGATCGACATGAGGTCGATGCCCATGGCGTTCACGTCCAGGGGGATCTTGCCCGCCGCCTGGGCCGCGTCCGTATGGAACAGGGCGCCCTTCTCGTGGGCGATCTTCGCCGCCTCGGCGATGGGCTGAATGACGCCGATCTCGTTGTTCACCGCCATGACCGAGACCAGCACG
>JAQVKV010000170.1 GCA_028694545.1 Zavarzinia sp.
GGGCGCCCCCTTGCCGATCACGGTACGACAGGCGATCAGGCTCGGCCGGTCGCTGGCCTTCGCGCGGGCGATCGCGCCTTCGATCGCCGCAAAGTCATGGCCGTCGATCGCTTCCGCCGCCCAGCCGCTGGCCCGGAAACGGGCGAGCTGATCGTCGGAACAGGCGAGATCCAGCGATCCGTCGATCGAGATTCCATTGTCGTCGAACAGCACGATCAGACGCGACAGGCGCAGATGCCCGGCGAACGAGATCGCTTCCTGCGAAATACCTTCCATCAGGCAGCCGTCGCCCGCGATCACATAGGTGTGATGGTCGACGAGGTCGACGCCGAAGCGAGCACGCTGCATTTCCTCCGCCAGCGCCATGCCGACGGCGGTGGCGATGCCGGCGCCCAGGGGGCCCGTGGTGGTCTCTACCCCCGGGGCATGGCCGTATTCCGGATGGCCGGCGGTGCGCGCGCCCCATTGCCGGAAGCGGGCGAGTTCCCCGGCCGTCATGCCCGGGTAGCCGGTCAGATGCAGCAGGGCATAGAGCAGCATGGAACCATGCCCGGCCGAGAGCACGAAACGGTCGCGGTCCGCCCAGTCGGGCAGGGCGGGATCGAATTTCAGGAAGCGGCTGAAAAGGACGGTCGCCACGTCGGCCATGCCCATGGGCATGCCGGGGTGGCCCGAGTTCGCCGCCTCGACCGCGTCCATGGCAAGGACACGGACGGCATTCGCCATGTCGGCCAGGGTAACGGACGGGACCGCCGTGGGGGCAAGCTGGTTCATGCCGCCCTCCGCTTGCGCTGGACGAGCTGGAGGATCATCGGCGTCAGGATGAGCTGCATGCCGAGATCGAGCTTGTTGCCGGGAATCACGATCGAATTCGCCCGCGACATGAAGCTGCCGTTGATCATCGAGAGCAGGTAGGGAAAATCGATGCCGCGCGGGTTGGCGAAACGGATGACGACCATGGATTCGTCCGCCGTCGGGATCCAGCGCGCGACAAAGGGATTGGACGTGTCGACCGTGGGCACGCGCTGGAAATTGATGTCGGTGCGCGTGAACTGCGGGCAGATGTAATGCACATAGTCCGGCATGCGGCGCAGGATCGTGTCCATCACCGCTTCCGTCGAATAACCGCGCGTCGACCGGTCGCGATGGATCTTCTGGATCCATTCGAGGTTGATCACGGGGACGACACCGATCTTCAGGTCTGCGTAACGCGCAAGGTCCAGACCATCGCCCACGATGGCACCGTGCAGGCCCTCGTAGAACAGCAGGTCGGTATCATTCGCCAGGGGTTCCCAGTCGGTGAAGGTACCCGGCGCCCCGCCATAGGCCTCCGCCTCATCCTCGTCGTGGATGTAGTGCCGGGTGCGGCCGGTGCCGCTTTCGCCGTATTGGGCGAAGACGCCTTCCAGCTCTTCCAGAAGATTGGCCTCGGGCCCGAAGTGCGAGAAGTTCAGGTTGCCGGCGGCCGCCTGTTCGGCCATCTGGCGGCGCATGCCGTCACGGTCGTAACGATGGAAGGCGTCTCCTTCGATATAGGCGGCGACTATGCCTTCGCGCCGGAAGATCTGGACGAAGGTATTGCGCACCGAGGTGGTGCCCGCCCCCGACGATCCTGTGACCGAGATGATGGGATATCGGACCGACATGGCTCTCCCTCTCCTCAGGCGCGGAACAGGCTGCGGGTGCCGAAAAGGGGCGAATCCTCGCCCCCGGCGAAGCCCGCGCCGTGATAACGCGCGACCTCCGCCACCTCGTCGACCGAACCAAAGACAAGCGGCACGCGCTGGTGCAGGGCACGCGGCTCGATCTCCAGGATACGATGCGTGCCGTCGGTGGCGGCCCCTTCCGCCTGTTCCATCAGGAAGGCAATCGGATTGGCCTCATAGACGAGACGAAGACGCCCCTCGCGGTAGCCCGGACGATCGTCCCCGGGATAGAGGTAGATGCCGCCCCGGACCAGGATGCGGTAGGCGTCGGCCACCATGGAGGCGACCCAGCGGGTGTTGAAGTCCATGCCGCGCGGGCCATCGGCCCCCTTCAGGCAATCGGCGACGTAACGGCGCGTGGCCGGATCCCAATGGCGCTTGTTGGAGGCGTTGATGGCATATTCGCGCGTACGGGGGGCCACCTTCGCGTTGCCTTCGGTCAGGACGAAAGCGCCATCGCGCGGGTCGAGCACGAAAACCTGGGTGCCGCGTCCAAGCGTGAGCACAAGGACAGTCTGCGGACCATAGAGCACGAAACCCGCCGCGAGCTGGGCCGTGCCCGGTTGCAGCAGCGCCGCCTCGATCGCGTCACCCACGGGGTAGATCGCGAAGATCGTGCCGATCGGCGCATCCGTATCGATGTTCGACGAACCGTCGAGCGGATCGATCGCGACGGCCAGCGGCGCCGACAGGTCGAGCAACGCCGGCTCGTCCGCTTCCTCGGAACCGACGATCGCGACGGGGGCCCCCACCAGATGGTCCAGCACCAATTGGTGCGCCCGGATGTCCAGCTCCTTCTGGCTGTCGCCGAAACGCTCGCCGCAGCGCAGCGCCGCCATGGCCCCGGCCAAGGGTCCGAGCGCCACTAGCGCGCCGAGGGCGCGGCCCGCCACGGCCAGGGCCCGCACGGTCTCGGCGACCGCCGTTGCGTGGGCACCGTCGCCGGTTCCGTATTGATCGAGATAATGGTCGAGCGTGATCCGCTGATCCGCGAGGATTGCCGGCATCGTCCTGTTCCTCCCGTGGGCACCGTCTGGCGGCGCCCCTCCCAGATGCACCGGGTTGGCCCGGTGTCGTGAAAGGAGGATCGGGGATTGCCTTGCTTCAGGGAATTTTATAATTTTTATCTATTCGTTCAGATAAATTGAATATCGAGGAAAGCCGCCCGTCATGACGTTCCACCGCGCCACCCTGCGGCAATTGCGCGCATTCGCCGCCGTCGCCCGCACCGGTTCGGTCACGAAGGCGGCTGCCGAGCTCGGGGTGACACCGCCGGCCGTCACCATGCAACTGCAGCAATTGCAGGAACTGGCGCCCCTGCCCCTGATGGAACGGCGCGGCGGCGACATGGCCGCGACAGACGCCGGCCGCGAGGTGATCGACGCTATCGAGCGGATCGAGGCGGCGCTGGCCGATTGCGACGCCATGCTGTCCGGCCTCGCCGGGGCGGAGCGGGGCACGGTGTCGATCGGTGTCGTCTCGACCGCCAAATATTTCGCGCCCAGGGCGCTGGCCGCCTTTCGCGCGTGTCACCCCGGCATCCAGTTGCGTCTGACCGTGGGCAACCGGGCGGAGATCCTGAAGGGCCTGCAGCATTTCGACATCGACGTGGCGATCATGGGCCGGCCGCCGCTGGAACTCGACGTCGAGGCGGAAGTGATCGGCGATCACCCGCATCTGATAGTGGCGCCGCCGGACCACCCCCTCGCCGGGCGGACGGAGATCCCCGCGCGTCTCCTTGCCGACGAGACCTTTCTGGTGCGCGAGCCTGGCAGCGGCACGCGCGGGCTGATGGAACGCTTCTTTTCCCGCGTGCACATCAATCCGCCCATCGCCATGCAGATCGACAGCAACGAGACGATCAAGCAGGCGGTGATCGCCTGCCTCGGCATCACCTTCATCTCGGGCCATACGGTGGGCGCGGAACTGGCCGATGGCCGCCTCGTGCCGCTCGATGTGAAGGGCCTGCCGGTGATCCGACAATGGCATGTCGTCCACCTTGGCCAGCGCCGCCCCGTGCCCGCCGTCCGCGCCCTGATCGACTTCCTGATCGCGAATGGCGGCGACTTCCTGCCCAACCTGCGCCGCCCCGTGCCCGGGGCCAGGGATCAGGCCGGAGCGACGACCAGATAGGCCGCCGAGAACGCCGGCAGGACGTCCACCGTCGCCCCGTTCACGGCGAAGAGAACATGGCCCGCCCCGGCCATGACGAGTGTCTCTGACCCCAGGTTGAACAGGCAGCGAATACGCTGTCCTTCCACTACCCGGTCGAAAGCGAGGAGGGCACCGTCCGCGTGTAGCCCGTCCAGCCGCCCGACACGCAGCGCGGGGGTTTCCCGCCGACAGGCGAGCAGGCGCCGGGTCAGGGCCAGCAGCGATGCTTCGTCCGCCGCCTGGACCGACACCGCGCGGGCGCGATTGGCGGCGCCGAGCGGCAGCCATGGTGTCCCTTCGCTAAACCCGCCATTCGGCCCGTCGGTCCAGGGCATGGGCGTGCGGGCGCCGTCGCGCGACAGGGTCAGCGGCCAGTTAGCGATGGCTTCCGGATCCTGCAGCAGGGCGTAGGGAATTTCGTCCTGCTCGAGCCCCAGTTCCTCGCCCTGATAGAGCACGACATTGCCACGAAGGGCGAGCAGCAGGGCCATCTTCATGCGAGCGAAGGGCCGCATGGTTTCGGCCGTCGCCCAGCGCGAGAGCGCGCGCGGCGCATCATGGTTCTCGAAGGCCCAGCAGGGCTCCCCCTCCCCGTCGCACCAGGGCGCCAGTGTCTTCGCCACGAAATCGGCGTCGAGCGAAGGCGCGCCGAGGAAATCGAAATTATAGGCAGCGGACAGGCGCCGCGTCCCGGCGGTATAGGCCTTCTGCTCCGCCTCCGGCGCGGCGCCGCCCACTTCGGCCAGGGTGAAGATGGCGCCATGGCGGTCGCACAGCGCACTTATGCGTTCGATGAAGTCGAGGATCTCGGGCTGGGACTGGCTGTGCAGCTTCTGCTGGAAATCGAAGGGCCGGGTCCGCGGGCCATCGTCGTCGGCCGGCGGATTGTCGCGCAGGGCGGGATCGACCATCGCGTGGTTCAGCGCGTCGAGACGAAAGCCGTCCACCCCCCGCCGCAGCCAGAATTCGGCCACCGCCAGCAGCGCGTCCTGCACCGCCGGGTTGCGGACGTTCAGCTGCGGCTGCTCCTTCAGGAACGTGTGCATGTAGTATTGGCGACGCCGGCCGTCCCAGGTCCAGGCCGGGCCGCCGAACACGGACTGCCAATTGTTCGGCGGCATCCCGTCCGGCTTCGGATCGGCCCAGACATACCAGTCGGCCTTCGGATTGGCACGACTGTCCCGGCTTTCCGTGAACCACGGGTGGTCGATCGAACTATGGGCATAGATCTGGTCGATGACGACGCGCAGTCCCCTGGCATGCGCAGCCACGACCAGCGCGTCGAAATCGGCGAGCGTGCCGAAGACCGGATCGACCGCGCGGAAATCTGAAACGTCGTAGCCGAAATCCCGCATCGGCGAGCGGAAGAAGGGCGAGATCCAGACCCCGTCGACCCCGAGAGACGCAATATGGTCGAGGTGGCGGACGACACCCGCCAGATCGCCGATGCCGTCACCATCCGTATCCTGGAAGCTGCGCGGATAGACCTGGTAAAGGACGGCGCCCCGCCACCAGGGAGATCGTTCGCGCGCATTCATTCCGGGGATCGTACATGTATCGGCATGGCCAAGTCCTGACGGCTTTCGCTTCCCCCCGAGGGGGATACAATTCATCTTGCCCGTATCGCCCGCTCTATCCTACGCCTCAAGGGGAAATGCGCCGGCGACCGTAACGTTTCCGGGGGGCGGAAAGCGGGGAGATACGGGCTTTGCCAGATCGTAGCGAACAGGCGACAACCAGTCTGGAAACCAGGATCGTCGAAGTCCTGCGCCGGCGCCTCGGCAAGGACGAGCGCGCGGCCGTGCCGCACGACTGGTTCACGGCGACCGTGCTTACCCTGCGCGACGCGATCATCGACCGCTGGATCGAGTCGACCCGCCGCACCGAGGCGGAGGACGGCAAGCAGGTCTACTACCTGTCCCTCGAATTCCTGATCGGACGCCTGCTGCGCGACGCCCTGTCGAACATGGGCCTTGAGCCGGCGATGGCGGCGGCCCTGCGCGACCATGGCCTCGATCTTGCCGCGCTCGAGGAACTGGAGCCGGACGCGGCGCTGGGCAATGGTGGTCTGGGCCGGCTGGCGGCCTGCTTCATGGAAAGCCTCGCCACGCTCGACATTCCAGCCTGCGGTTACGGCATCCGCTACGTCAACGGCATGTTCCGCCAGCGCATCGATGACGGATGGCAGGTGG
>JAQVKV010000171.1 GCA_028694545.1 Zavarzinia sp.
GAGGCCCTTCAGGCTCTGGCGCAGCATCTTGCGGCGCTGGCCGAAGGCATTCGCGGTCACCTTCTCGAGGGCATCCAGCCGGCAGGGGTGAAGCGGCGCCTCCAGCGGCACGAGGCCGACGACAGTGGATGTCACCTTGGGCGGCGGCACGAACGCCTTGGGGCTGAGATCGAAATGATGGCGCACGCGGCAACGCCATTGCGCCAGGATCGACAGGCGGGAATAGGCATCCTCGCGCGGGGCGGCGCTCAGGCGCTCCGCCACCTCGCGCTGGAACATCAGGGTCAGGCTGCGCCACCACGGCGGCCAGGGATCGGCCGAAAGCCAGCGCACCAGCAGCGCGGTGCCCACGTTGTAGGGCAGGTTGGCCACCACCTTGGCCGGGCGTCCGCCCAGGGCCGTGGCCTCGTCGATGGCGAGGGCGTCGCCGGAGATGACGGTCAGGCGACCGGGAGCATAGGCCGCCGCGATCTCGGCCAGCGCGGCGAGGCAACGCTCGTCCCGTTCGACGGCGACGACATCGGCCCCAGCGGCCAGCAGCGCGCGTGTCAGACCGCCGGGGCCGGGGCCGACCTCGTAGACGAGATCGCCAGGCCCGATTTCAGCGGCCCGCGCGATGCGCGCCGTGATGTTGAGATCGAGCAGGAAGTTCTGGCCCAGGGTCTTTTTCGCCGCAAGGCCATGGCGCGCGATAACGTCGCGCAGCGGCGGCAGGTTGTCGATGCTCATGCGGCGGCGCTGGCCCGGCGGGTTTCCGCCATGCGGGCGGCGAGGTCGAGGGCGGCGATCAGGCTTTGCGGATTGGCACGGCCGGTGCCGGCGATATCGATCGCGGTGCCGTGATCGGGCGATGTGCGGACGAAGGGCAGGTTCAGGGTGACGTTCACGCCCTCGTCGAAGTCCAGGGTCTTCAGGGGCAGCAGGGCTTGGTCGTGATACATGCAGATGGCGGCGTCGTAACGGGCTCGCGCGCCGGCGTGGAAGGCGGCGTCCGGCGGCAGGGGGCCGAAGGCATCGATCCCGGCGGCCCGCAGGCGTTCGATCGCGGGCACCACGATCTCCGCTTCCTCGGTGCCGAGCAGGCCGGACTCGCCGGCATGCGGATTGAGGCCCAATACGGCGAGGCGAGGCGCCGGAATGCCGAAATCATGGCGCAGGGCCCGGTCGGTGGCTTCCGCGACAGTGACGATCGCATCCGTGGTGAGCAGGCGGGGCACGGCGGCGAGCGGCACATGAACCGTGACCGGCACTACCTTCAGCCGGGGCGAGGCGAGCATCATGACCGAACGCGCGCCCCCGCCGGCGAGATCGGCCAGATATTCCGTATGGCCGGGATGAGGCAGGCCCATGGCCTTCAGCGATTGCTTGCGGATGGGATTGGTGACCACGGCGGCGGTTTCGCCCGCCTGCGTCAGGCGTACCGCGCGGGTGATTGATTCGACGACGGCGGCGGCATCCCTCTCGTCGATGCGGCCGGGCTCGCCCGCGACGGGAGCGGCCAGGGGCAGCACGGGCAGGGCTTCGTCGAACAGGGCGCGGTCGACCTCGGCCGTGGCGGCGATGGTCGCGATCGGCACGTTCAGGCCGAGTTTCTCCGCGACCCGGGCGAGCCGGGCCGGATGATCGATCATCAGAAAGACAGCGCCCGAGCCTTCGCGCTCCGCCCAGGCCTTCAGGGCGATTTCGGCGCCGATGCCGGCCGGTTCGCCGCAGGTCAGGGCCAACGGCGGCAGGGGCGATCCGGCCTCGTCCATGGCGTCAGCGGATTTCGATGGTCGCGTTCCGGCGCAGGTCGCGCAGATAGCGCCGCGCCAGCATGGCGAGCTGCTGATCCTCGAGATTGCGCTGGACGGCGTCGCGCATCATGGAATCCGGGGTCTGCTCGTCACGGCCGCACAGGACGACGAGATGCAGGCCGTCGGTCGAGCGCACCGGGCCGCCGGCCCGGCCGATGGGAAGACCCTCGATCGCATTGCGGTACTCGGCCGGCAGATCCTTGATGTTCAGCGTGCCGACCTCGCCGAAGGTGGCGCCCGGCAGGCTGTCCAGCACGCTGCGCGGCACCGCGCAGCCTTCGATGCGGTCGCGCGCCTCGGCCATGCGCTCGGTCAGGTCGGCGAGGGTGGCCGGGTCGGTCGACATGTTGGCGGGCACGAAGACCTGCTTGATCTCGACCATGGTCACTTCGGGCGGCGGCGGCGGCATCTGGCGCCGTTCGCGCAGGCCGATGATGTACCAGCCCCCGGGTGCGCGCACCGGCGGGGAGATCGAATTCACCTGCATCTGGGCGAGGGTCTCGTCCAGTTCGCCCGACAGCTGGCCGGGCAGGATCCAGCCGATGTCGCCGCCGTTCGCGGCCGACGGGGCCTCGGAATATTGCCGGGCAAGCGCGGAGAAGCGCGCGCCCTGACGGATCTGGTCGAACAGTTGCTGGGCAAGCTGGCGCGCCGGCGCATCCTGTTCGGGATTGTCGACCGCGATCATGATCTCGGAGACCAGGCTTTCGGGCCGTCCGGCGTTCGCCTTGATGCGGTCGATCGCGGCCTGAACCTGTTCGGCGCCGACCGAGAGCCGGCCCTGATAGCGCCGCAGCACGACCCGGTTCCACAGCAGCTCGGCGAGCAGCTGGCGCTTCATGGTGGCGGCGGTGATGCCGGCCTTGGCGAGGATCTGGTCGAACTGCTCCTGCGTCACATTGTTCGACTGCAGGACGCGCTGGAAGCTGTTCTCGACATCAGCCTCGGTCGCGGAAACGCCTTCCTTGCGGGCTTCCTGGATCTGCAGGGTTTCGTCCACGAGCGAACGGAGCGCGGTCAGGCGGGCGGCCCGCGCCGTATCGGCATTATAGGGCACGCCGGTCGTGACTAGCAGAAGGCGCACGCGCTGATCGACGTCAAGCTGGGTTACGACTTCCTCGTTCACGATGGCGGCGAGGCCGAGGCCGCCTGAAAGGCCGGGGAGCCCGGCGGCCGTCGCGGCGCCGGTCTGCGCGGCGGCACCGCCAAGAGCAGGACCCGTGAAGGCGAGAGCCAGGGCAAGAAGGGAAACCGCAGTCGGGAAGGATAAGCGCATTCTCGATCGTTCTTCTGGTCAGATGGCATCCCGTCGGGACAAGGGCTGCCCGCAGGTCCAATCGGCATGGAGGGCCGGGCCGTCGTGGAGCGGGGGCAGCATAGTCCCTGCCGCAGCGGAGGGAAAGCCTTGCGGCACCCCGATCACGGCCGCCGCCCGCCTACATGCCGAGATTGCGCAGGCGGACGACGAGATTGACCGACGTATCCGGTGTCACGTCGCGGTCACGCGTGGTGTCGCGCCGATACATGGCGCCGACTTCCACGCATTCATCGCCGTAGAAGATGCCGAGCCCGGTCGAAAGCGCGCCGGTATCGTCGTTCAGACGCCGGCGGGTGTCGCCGTAGAGGGTCCAGTAATCGGTGATCTTCGCCGAGGCGGAGACGTAGATTTCGTCCCGGTCGCTCTGGTTGGGCACGCCGGTCTGGTCCTTCACGGCGGTGTAGCCGATCGCGGCCTGCAGGCGCTTCGACGTGATCACGGCCCTGATGTCGTTCCGGTTGAAGGACAGGTCATCCTTGTCCAGACGGAAATTATGCTGGATGTCCAGCCAGGACGTGGGCGTGAACGTGATGGCGCCGACGAAGTCCGACCGGCCGTCGCCCACCCCTGAACCATTGTCGTAGACGTCCTTCTCGTCGGTAAGCTCGAAGCTCTCGCCGAGGAAGACGGAGAAAGTCGTGCCGTCGTTGCCGTAATAGGCGCTGCGTACGCCATAGACGAAACGCGAGCCGGCGTCCCATTTGTCGTAGCCCGGGAAACGGTCGACGGCGAAGAGGTTGGTGTCGTCGAATTCGAAGCTCTGACTGTCTTCGTTCGAGATCACGCTCGACATCGGCGTGCTCGGCGCCAGCACGAGCTGGGCGATGGGCTCGATAACCTGTCGGCCGTTCGGCGTTGGCCGGACGAGGGGGTAGCGCATCTCGAGCGCCGCCTTGGGCAGGAGGCGCGCGGTCTGGCCCGAGACGTCGTTGCCGAGGCTGTCGTAGACGTCTTCCGAATCATAGAGATCGCCGCGCACCGAGAGATCGAGGGTGATCACGGTGCCGAGATCGGTGATCCAGGGTCGCTGCCAGGCGGCGCCCAGGCTGAAACGGCGCTGGCTTGTGCCTTCGTCGCGGTGGATGGCGATCGCGTTGGCGTTCAGTTCCAGCCGCCCGCCCACGGTCTCCGGTTCGACGATCCAGCTTGCCTGAGCAAGCGGCAGCACGAGCGGCGTCTCGTCCGGGTCCGAAAAGGCGCGCAGGCCCTGGAAACTGTAGCCGATGATCGAGAAATAGGAGCGGTCGTAGAAACCTTCCGAGAAGAAGTCGGAGGTCAGGAAGTTGGGCGAGGTGAAGCCGAAACGCTTCAGATAGGTGTCGGACGACGAGCGTTCGAGGTCGAAACCGATTCGCCAGTTGTCGTCCAGCTGCCATTGGCCGTGGGCGAAGACATGGCCGCGGAATTCGTCGTCCCCGGTCGGATTGCCGGAACCGTCGAAGCCTTCGCCATAGCCGAAGCTGACCTGCGCCGTGACCTGGCCCGAACCGAAGAGCTGGCGGTAATCGCCGACCGCGTAGACGCCTTCCTGGGTCGTGTAGAAGGGGGTCAGGGTCAGGTCGGACGAATCGTCGATAGCCCAGAAATAGGGCGTGCCGATGCGGAAGCCGAGACGGCCGCTGCCGCCGATGCGTGGGGCCAGAAAGCCGGAGAGCCGCTTCACACTGGGGTCGGGGTGCGAGAAATACGGCGTATAGGCGACGGGAACACCCAGCACCTCGAAGGTTGCGTCCTCGTATTCGATCTTCTTGGCCGTCTGGTCGTGGGTGACCTTTACCGCCTTTACCTGCCATAGCAGGGGGCGGTCGGGCTTGTCCGCGCAGGGCAGGCAGGGGCTGTAGACGGCACGCTCGAGGACGGTCGTATTGCCGTCGCTGCGGATGGCGCGCACGGCGGCGGCCCGCGAATCATCGGCGAAGAGCAGGCGGATGGTCTGCACGAAGCCTTCGCGCAGTTGGTCGTCCAGCTCGACGTAATCGGCGAAGAGCACTTCGCCGGTCGGCTCCAGCAGGGAGACATTGCCCGAGGCGGCGACGATCCGGCTCTGCTCGAAATAGGTGATCTTGTCAGCCATCAGGACGCGGTCGCCCTGGGCGATCTCGACCTTGCCGGTCGCCGTCACCGTATGGGTGTTCGGGTTGTAGATCACTTCCTCGGCGATGATCTGCACCGGGCCTTCCGTGGTCTCGATCCCGCCGGGCAGGGTCTGGGCAACGGCCAGTGTCGGCCCGCCGACGGCAAGCGTCAGCAGCACAACGGCGATTCCCGTGCGGTAGCGCAGCGCCTGCACGCGCCGGTCCCGCAGGTTGTCACGGTGCGGGGCGTCCCGGCGGGGCGGATCAGGGCGTCGTCGGGCGACCATCAACCATCTTCCAAATGAAACAACAGGGCGATCCCGACCAGGGTGGCGGCCACGGCCGGACCCCAGGCGGCAAGGATGACCGGGACACTTTCAGCGATGCCGAGCGCCCGGGCAATGTCGGATACGACGAAAAGCACGAAGCCCGCAATGCCGCCGAGGCTGATGAGCGCCGCGACGCCGCCGCGTCGTGAATGGCGTAGGGAAACCGTCGCCGCGACCAGCACCATGGCGCAGAGCACCAGGGGCATGGAGGCAAGGCTGTGCCACTGGATCAGATAGCGGGTGGAGGAGAAGCCCGCCGCCTCCAGCCGCTTGGCGAACTGCGGGATCGACCAGAAGGAGACCGAATCGGGGTTGGCCAGACTCTGCTGGATGTCCTCGGGGTGAAGATTGGTGGCGAGGCGATAGACCGGCACCGCCTGCGGCTGCACGTTCGGCTCGATCACCCAGGCATCCGACAGGGTCCAGACATCGCCATCGAACTTGGCGCTGAAGGCTTCGATGCGGCGCTGGAAATTTTCGTCCGGGTCGAACATGAAGACCACGACGGCGGAAAGCCGCAGGCCCCCGTCGGG
>JAQVKV010000172.1 GCA_028694545.1 Zavarzinia sp.
CCAAGGGGATCGCCGAGATCGAAGGCATGGCGGAAGCCGGGAAGGAAGCGCTGCTGGAACGCCTGACAGCCCATGTGACGAGCCCCGGCTTCGTATACCGCCACAAGTGGAAACAGGGCGACCTCGTCTTCTTCGACAATCGCGGCACGCTCCATACCGCGACCGTCTTCGACTATGAACGCCACCTGCGCCTGATGTACCGGACGACGATCCTCGACGTCGCGGCCTGATCAGTACCCCCGGGCGAGATCGACCGCATTGATCATGGTCTCGCCCCGGAGCGCGCGGTCGCAATTCTCGATCACGGCCAGGGCCGCGACCGAAGGCGCGATACCGCCGGCGACATGGGGCGTGACCAGGATTTCCGGGCGGCGGTAGATCGGGCTGTCCGCGGGCAAGGGCTCTTCTGCGAAGACATCGAGGGTGGCGCCCGCGATCCGGCCGGCCTCGATCGCCGCGATCAGCTCGGGCTCCACCAGATGGCCGCCCCGGCCGATGTTGACGACATAGGCGCCCTTCCGCATCAGGTCGAAAGCCCCGGCGCAAAGGATACCCGCCGTCTCCGGCGTGAGCGCCAGGACATTGATCACGAGCGCGCAGGACGCCAGGAAATCGGGCAATTCGCCGGTACCGGCGAAGCTCTTCACGCCCTCCACGTCATGATGCCGGCGCGACCAGCCGGTGACCGGGAAGCCGAGATCATGAAGCTGGCGGGCAATGGCGCTACCAAGGACACCCAACCCCATGACACCTACGGGGAAGTCCCCCTTCGACGGCGGGGCGGCATAGGCCCAGATGCGGGCGCGGGTCTGACGCTCGTGGCGATCGAAGCCGCGAAAGTGACGATAGATGGCGGCCACGGCGTAATCGACCATGGTCTCGGTCAGGCTCGGATCGACCAGGCGGGCCAGGGGCACGCCGGCCGGCAGTTCGGCCAGGTTCAACTGATTGATCCCGGCCCCGAGGGACTGGATGCCTTTCAGGTTCGGATAGCGCCCGAGCCCGCCCGGCGGGGGCTTCCAGACCAGGGCGAATTCGACGGCCGCCGGGTCCTCGATCTCGCGCCAGTCGGTCATCACGAGGTCGGGACGACGCGACATGACCGCTTCCGCCCAGGCCCTGGGATCATCAAGATCACTCGAAAAGACGATGGTCCGCTTCATGATGGCACCGCTTCCTATCCGTTGTACTGCGGTTGAAATTTGCAGAACTGACCCCGCCGACGATTATGAATCTTTCAAAGCGTCATTTGAGTGGCGAAAAAGTCCAAAGAACAGGCAGAAAAAGTCCTTTAATTCCGGACCAATGGCGAATTTTTGTGCGGCCAAGACCAAATATTGGACAAGCCCGCCCAGATTGACATCACCACATCGCCGCCGCCTAAACTGAATGCAAGAGGAAAGCCGGCGACGTAACCCGTGAGGATCTTCCGGCCCGCCCCTCTTTCGTCCCTCCCTCCCGCCTGCCGCGGTCCGCAGCCGGGAAGACAAGCCCGAGCGGCCGCATCGACACAGGAGTAACATCATGCGTTTGTTCCGCCTTGGTGTCCTCGCCGCCTCGCTCTTCGCGGCGACGGCGACGGCCCGCGCCGAAACCCTGGTCGTCGGCAACGAGGGCACCTATCCGCCCTTCAGCATGGTGCAGGCCGACGGCAAGCTCGTCGGCATCGAACCGGATCTCGTGCGCGAGATGTGCAAGCGCATGGCGATCGAATGCGAATTTTCGGTCATGGATTTCCAGGCGCTGATCCCTTCGCTGCTGCAAGGCAAGATCGACATGCTCGGCTCGCAGCTGACGCCCCTGCCCGAGCGCAAGGCGAAGATGCTCTTCGCCAAGGCGATCATCTTCAACCACGACACCTTCATCTATCGCAAGGACAAGACCTATGATTTCGCCGACAAGGCGGCGATGAAGGACGTGGTCATCGGCGTGCAGAGCGGTACGCCCCAGGCGAAATACGTCCAGACCACCTATGGCGACGTGCTGACGCCGAAGCTCTACACCAATCCGGACCAGATGCGCCTCGACCTTCTGGCCGGCCGTCTCGACATGGTGTTCGGCGCCAACCTGAACTGGACCTCGTCGCTCATCGACAAGCCCGAGGGCAAGGACTGGCGCCTCGCCGACTTCAAGGTCTGGACCGGCGACCCGAACCTGCCCGAAGCCGAGCGCGGCTCGAGCTGGGCCGTGCCGAAGGGCCAGGAAGCGCTGGTCGAGAAGATGAACGCGGCCATCGAATCCATGCTGGCCGATTGCACCTTCACCAAGATCCGCGTGCAATACATGTCCGTGCCGATCTCGCCCGACGAAGCGGCCTGCGTCGCCAAGGCCGAGTAATCGAACACCATCCCCGGCCGGCCGTTCCCCGCCGGCCGGGGATCCTTCTCGGAATGACTGGCAGGGAGTGAAGGGATGGAGCTTCTGGCCTTCGGCGACACGGGTTATGGCGACGAACTTTTCTATGGCGCCCTGACCACCCTGAAGCTCGCGGTCTTCGGTTATGCCCTCGCCTTTCTGTTCGGCACCGTGCTCGGCGTGATCGCGCTCAAGGCCCGAGGACCACGCTGGTGGTTCTTCCGCGCCTATGCCTCGATCTTCACCGGCGTGCCGTCGCTTCTCGTCATCTTCCTGTTCTATTTCGGCGGCGCCGAGATCGTGCGCGGCCTTCTCTCCCCCCTCGGCCTGAAGCTCCGGCTCGACATCACGCCCTTTTCCGCTGGCGTCGCCGCCCTCAGCCTCGTCTATGCCGCCTATCTGGGCGACCTGATCCGCGGCGCCATCGCCAATGTGCCGAAAGGCCAGTTCGAGGCCTGTGACGCCCTGTCGGTGCCGCGCCGCCACCTCTGGCTGCGGGTGATCCTGCCGCAGGCCGCGCGCATCGCCCTGCCCGGCCTCGTCAACATCTGGATCGTGCTGCTGAAGGACACCCCCCTCGTTTCGCTGGTCGGGCTGCTCGACGTGATCGCCCAGGCCAAGGTCGCGGCCGGCTCCACCAAGCAGCCCTTCGTCTTCTATATCAGCGCCCTGCTCTTCTTCGTGCTGATCAGCAGCCTGACCATGCCCCTCGTCCGCCGGCTGGCAGAGCGGCTCGACCGGGGCCAGCGCAAGGCGGAGGGCCGGGCATGACCTTCGACATCGCCCTTGCCCTCGAGAACATGCCGGCGCTGATCGACGGCGCCTGGACCACCCTTCTCGTCACCTTCACGGTGATGGCGGTGGGCGCCCCCCTGGCGCTGCTGGTCACCCTTGCCCGGCTGTCGTCCTGGCGGCCGCTGGCCCTTTTCGGCACGGCCTATGTCGCCGTGTGCCGGGGCGCGCCCAGCCTGATCCTGCTCTACCTGATCTACAACGGCCTCGCCCAGCTGGAGATCGTGCGGGACGGCTGGCTGTGGCTGCTGTTCCAGCACGCCTTCTTCTGCGTCGTCGTCGCCTTCGCCCTGAACCATTCGGGCTATATCACCGAGATCCTGACAGGAGGCCTCACGGCGGTGCCGCGCGGCCTGGTCGAGGCAGGCGCCGCTCTCGGCCTCAGCCCGCGCCAGATCCTGTGGAAGATCCGCCTGCCGATCGCCGTTCGCTATGGCCTGAAAGCCTATCAGAACGAGGCGCTGCTGTTCATGAAGAGCACGGCGGCGGTCAGCGCCGTCACCCTGACCGACCTGACGGCGGCCGCGAACGAGATCTTCTACCTGACCTATGATCCCTTCACGCCGCTGCTGACGGCCGGCGCCATCTACTGGATCATCAACAATGTCATGCGGCTTGGCTTCGACCTGATCGAACGTCGCCTGAACCGCCATCTCGTCCCTGCCTGAGGATCCGGTGATGGACTATCCCAATCTCGAGCGTTATCCCGCCATCGCCATGGCCGGCGTCGACAAGTGGTACGGCCGCTACCATGCCCTGCGTGCCATCGATCTCGAAGTCCGGCGGGGCGAGAAACTGGTAGTCTGCGGCCCGTCCGGCTCCGGCAAATCGACGCTGATCCGCTGCATCAACGCGCTGGAGCCCCATGACGGCGGCAGGATCACGGTGAACGGCATCACGCTCGGCACCGATCGCGCCTCCATCCTCGACGTGCGGCGCGAAGCGGGCATGGTGTTCCAGCAGTTCAACCTCTTCCCGCACATGACGATCCTCGAGAACTGCGCCTTCGCGCCCCGCACCGCCCTGAAGCTGGCGCGCGGCAAGGCGGAAGCGCTGGCGCTGCGCTATCTCGACCGGGTGCATATCGCCGACCAGGCCCACAAGTTCCCGGCCCAGCTTTCCGGCGGCCAGCAGCAACGCGTGGCGATCGCGCGGGCCCTGTGCATGGAGCCGCGCATCATGCTCTTCGACGAGCCGACCTCCGCCCTCGACCCCGAGATGGTGGGCGAGGTTCTGCGCGCGATCGAGGAATTGACGGCGGACGGCATGACCATGATCTGCGTCACCCATGAAATGGGCTTCGCTCGGCGCATCGCCGACCGCTGCCTGTTCATGGACCAGGGCGAAATCGTCGAGGACGCCCCGGCGAACACTTTCTTCGAGCGCCCGGAAAGCCCGCGCCTGCAAGCCTTCCTGGCCCAGATCCTCCACTGAGGTTCAACCCCGATGGTTCAGCTTTCGCTCAACTGACATTACAGGCGTTCGGATTTCCGGACGCCCCCGGCATCGCGATGATCCTTCGCATTGTTCCAATTCGCGCCGGGAGTTTCGCGCCATGGATGAAGTCTTCGTCCGCAAGAATCTGATCAAGCCGGGACGGCTGCACGCCCTGTCCGCCCGTTCGGACCTGCGCGGCGCCCTGCAGCTCGGCAGCCATGTCGCCGCGATCGTCGCCACCGGCTTTCTGCTGAGTGCTACGCTCGGCACCTGGTGGGCCGTCCCGGTGTTCATGCTTCACGGTGCCCTGATCAACTTCCTCTACGCCGGCCAGCACGAGCTTTCGCACTGGACCGTGTTCAAGACCCGCGCCCTCAACGAGATCTTTGGCCGGCTGTTCGGCTTCGTCCTGCTCTATCCGCGCGATTTCGACCAGATCCAGCACACGGCCCACCACCGCCACACCCAGGACTGGGACAAGGACGGCGAGCTGGTGCGCGGCCCCTATGGCCTCTTCTCCTATCTGATGTGGTTCCTCGGTCCGTCCTACTGGTATTCGCGCGTTGCCCGCATCCTGCGTTTTTGCGCCGGCATCGTGACCGAGCCCTATATCCCCGAGGTCCGGAAGAAGGACGTGATCCTGGAGGCCCGGCTTCACCTGTTCGGCTATCTGGTGATCGCCGCCGTCTCGCTGTGGCTTCAGAGCTGGGCCGCCGTGATCTACTGGCTGGCGCCGATGGTCGCGATGAAATTCGCCCATCAGCTTCAGAACACGATCGAGCACCTCGGCCTCTCGCACGAGCAGAACATCCTGACCAATACCCGCAGCACCCGCACCAATGCCCTGATGCGCTGGGCCTGCTGGAACATGCAGTATCACACCGCCCACCACGCCTTCCCGGGCGTGCCCTTCTGGAAACTCGCCGAGCTGCATCGGGAGATCTTCGAGGCAAACGGCATCAAGCCCTATTCGATGACCTATCTCGGTTTCCAGATGCAGGCCATCCGCAAGCTCGCGGGCCATACCGAGGCGGATTACCCGATGGACCGGCCTTGGATCGTCGACCATACCAACGCGGCCGAGGCGAAGGTGGTCGCGAATGCCTGAGCTCAAGGTCTATCAGTCGCTCTGGGCGACGGAAAAGCGCACCCCCGGCGTCCCCGAGACGCCGGTCGAGGCCCGCTTCGAGGCGGTGAAGGCCGCCGGCTACGACGGCATGGCGATCGACCTCGGGGCATTGACCCTCGATCAGGCGAGGGCGACCGTGCCCCTGTTCGAGACGACCGGCCTCGCCGGCCTGCTCACCGCCTTTCCCCGCTCGATCGAGGACCTGCGCCCCGCGATCCACCTCGCGAAGGCGATCGGCTCGCCCTTCGTCGTCGTTGTCGGTCAGGTCATGCCGGTTTCGGTCGAGGGCATGATCCCGGTGATCCGCGACTGGCTGAAGCTTGCCGA
>JAQVKV010000173.1 GCA_028694545.1 Zavarzinia sp.
GCTTCGGCTACAACGTCTTCGCGGTCTTCGACGGCACCGTGGTGACGCCGGACCGGGGCGTGCTCGAAGGCGTCACCCGGGCGACGGTGTTCGACCTCTGCGAAAGCCTGCGGATCCCGGTCGAGATCCGTCCGCTTCCCGCCGCCAGCCTCGCGCAAGCCGACGAAATCTTCCTCACCAGCACGGCGGGCGGGATCATGCCCGCCGGCACGGTCGATGGCCGAAGCGTCGGCGATGGCGGTATCGGACCGGTTACGGCGGGGATCGAGCGCCTGTACTGGGCCTGGCACGACGACCCCGTCCAGACCACCGCCGTCAGCGACCTTTAGGAGCCGAGCATGAGCCGCACGCCGCCTTCCCCCCTGAGCACGCCGCGTTTCGCCGGCCATGTCTCGATGTTCCGGGTGCCGATCGCGCCATCGCCGGAAGGTCTCGACATCGCGCTCTGCGGCATTCCCTTCGACAGCGGCACCCTGGGGCGCAACGGTTCGCGCCTCGGGCCACGCGCGGTGCGCGACGTCTCGATGCAGGCGATCCGGCCGGTGCATCCGCTGAACAACCAGAGTCCGTTCGAGGACTGCCGCATCGCCGATGTCGGCGATGCCGCATCCAATCCCCTCGACATCATGCAGGCGATGGACCAGATCACCGCCTTTTTTGAGGCCATCCATACGGCGGGGGCGATGCCGCTCGCGATCGGGGGTGATCACCTGGTCAGCCTGCCTGTGTTGCGCGCGCTGGCGAGGGTGCGCCCCGTCGGCCTCATCCATTTCGATTCCCATACCGATACTTTCGAGGGCTTTTACGGGCAGCGTTACAACAATGGCACGACCTTCCGCCGCGCGATCGAGGAAGGGCTGGTCGATCCGAAACGCAGCATCCAGATCGGCATCCGGGGGCCGCGCTTTGGCAAGGAAGATCTTGCCTTCTCGCTCGCATCGGGCATGCGGGTGATCACGATCGACGAATTCTTCGACCTGGGTACGGCCGGCGTGATTGCCGAGATCCGGCGCGTCGCCACCGGGCCCTGCTATGTCTCCTTCGATGTCGACGGTATCGACGCCGTCTATGTCCCGGGGACCGGCGCCCCGGAAATCGGCGGTTACACACCGCGCGACGCGCAGGTGATGATCCGGAGCCTGAAGGGCCTCGACATCGTCGGCGCCGACGTCGTCGAGATCGCGCCCGCGCTCGATCCGACCGACGGTACGGCCCGTGTCGCCGCCAACATGGCTTTCGAACTTCTGGAAGTGATGGTCGACCGGCACCGCCGCCGGTCCGGGCCGGCATCGTGATCCCGGCCGCTTGCCGGTGTCCTGTCTGAAACGACGCAATCGAAGCTAGAGAAGAGGACGACTGTCATGAATATCAGGATTGCCGCCTTCGCCCTCGCCGCCGGTCTGGCGACAACGGGGCCCCTCCACGCGGCCGAAGTTCCGGCATTTGCCGCCAAGGGCAAGGCCGTCTTCTGCATGGACGCGACTTTCCCGCCAATGGAATTCTTCGAGACTTCGGGCGACAAGGAGCCGACCGGCTTCGACGTCGACCTGGTCAAGGCGATCGCCGGAAACTGGGGCGTTACGCCCGAGATCGTGAGCATGGATTTCGCCGGTCTGCTGCCCTCGCTCGAAGCCGGACGTTGCGATGCCGTCGTCAGCGGCATGTTCGTAACCCCCGCGCGTACGGAGAAATTCGACGCGGTCCCCTATCTTGCCACAAGTTCCGTGCTGATCGCCAAGGACGGTACCGCCGCCCTTGCCTCGATGGACGAACTCGCGGGCAAGACGGTCGCCGTGCAGACCGGCACCGAATTCGTCAAATGGTTCGAGAAGATCAACGCCGATCTCAAGGCGAAGGGCCTCGCGGCGGTCGATGTCCAGCTCTATCCCAAGGCGTCCGACGGCATCCAGCAGGTCATGCTCGGGCGCGCCTTCGCGACGACGACCCAGGATACGGAAGTCGCCTACCGCACGCTCCAGGCGCCCGGCACGCTGACCACCGTCCATGTCTTCGAGGATACGCAGACCTTCGGCATCTACCTGCGTCGCGAAGGCGAGGACGCGAAGATGGTCACGGCCACGGTGGCGGCCCTGAAGGAAAGCGGCGCGCTCGGCGAAATCGTCGCGAAATGGCGCCTGTCGGCTACCCAGCTCGACGTTTCCAAGTAACGCTGACGATTGCGGAGAGCAGGCCGTCATGAGCTTCAATCTCGACGTCTTCCTGACGCCTCTGTTCTCCCTCGTCTTCATGAAGGCCGCCCTGATCACCGTAGCCCTGGCGGTGGCGGCGCATGCCGGCGCCATCCTGATCTCGGTGCCGATGGCGCTTGGCCTGAATTCCGGCCGCCGGCTGATCAGGGCAATGATCCGTGTCTATGTCGGGGTGTTCCGGGCCATCCCGACCCTGCTGTGGATGCTGTTCTTCTGGAACGCCATGCCGCAGTTCAGCCCGATCTTTCGCGAATCCTGGTACACGCCCTTCATGGCGGCCTGGATCGCCCTCGTCGTGAACGAGGCGGCCTATCAGGTGGAGATCAATCGGGCGGCGTTGAACGCGGTCGATCGGGCGCAGATCCAGGCCGCCACCGCCTTCGGCTTCCACCCGTTGCAGATCTTCCGCCTCGTTACATTGCCGCAGGCGGCCCGCATCGCCCTGCCGCCCACCGTGAACGAATTCATCACCCTGTTGAAGGCGACTTCGCTCGCCTCCGTCATCTCGCTTCAGGAGTTGATGACGGTGACCAACCAGGCGGTGGCGACCACCTTCCAGTTCCAGGAATATTATGCCGTCGCCGCGCTCTATTACCTTGTCATCGTCACCGTGCTCACCCTGTTCCAGAGCCGTCTGGAACGGCGTTTCGACTGGACGACGGAGCGCAAGGCGGGCAGGGGCCTGATGCGTCTTCTTGGCGGGAGGGCACGCTGATGAGCGAGGCCAAAGCCGGCCAGCCGCGCATCCGTGTGCGCGATCTGGTCAAGTCCTACAACCGGCTGACGGTTCTGAAGGGTATCGACCTCGATGCCGAGGAAGGTTCCGTCGTTACCCTGATCGGCTCCTCCGGCTCGGGCAAGAGCACCTTGCTGCGCTGTCTCAATCTCCTGGAAATTCCGGATAGCGGTGACATCGCCATCGATGGCGAGACATTGCATTTCGATGGCCGCAAGAGAGCGGGTGGCGTCGATCCCCGCCAGATCCGCCGCGTGCGCTCGAGCCTTGGCATGGTGTTCCAGAACTTCGCCCTGTGGAGCCATATGACCATTCTCGAAAATGTCATCGCGGCGCCGGTTCATGTCCTCGGCGTGCCGCGCGAGCAGGCGGTGGAACGGGCACATGCGTTGCTGCGCCGGGTCGGCATCGGCGACAAGCATGCCTGTTTCCCGGTCCAGCTTTCCGGCGGCCAGCAGCAGCGCGCGGCGATCGCCCGCGCGCTCGCGATCGAGCCGAAGGCGCTTCTGTTCGACGAGCCGACCTCCGCCCTCGATCCCGAACTGGTGTCGGAGGTGCTGCGGGTGATCCGGGACCTGGCGGAGGGCGGCATCACCATGGTTCTCGTCACCCATGAACTGCGCTTCGCGCGCGAGGTTTCGAGCCGGGTCATCTTCCTGCATCAGGGCGTGATCGGCGAGACCGGGCCGCCGGATCAGGTCCTGCGCGACCCGCAGACGGAAGCCTGCCGGCGCTTCGTCCGTTCCGAATTCGGAACCCGAATGTCCAGTGTCGAGGAATGACCATATGACTGACAATCCGACGCCGATTTCCGGCATGGAACTCGCGCGTTACTCGGGCCATGCCACCTTCATGCGCCTGCCCCATATTCCGCTCGATCGGGACGAGGGACTCGACGTCGCGCTCTTCGGCCTGCCCTGGGACGGCGGCACGACCACGCGCAACGGTTCGCGCTACGGGCCGCGCCAGATCCGCGAGATGTCGACCCTGCTGCGCAGCTTCCATCCGACCTTTCGCCTGAACCCCTACCAGATCGCCCGCATCGCCGACGTCGGCGACGCGCCGACCAATCCGGTGGAATTCGAGACGACGCTGCGTCAGTTGCAGGACTTCATCGCCCGCATCACCGCCAGGGGCACCGTGCCGCTCGCGATCGGCGGCGACCATTTCTGCTCCTTCCCGATGCTGCGGGTGCTGGGTCGGGAACGCCCCCTCGGCATGGTGCATTTCGATGCCCATACCGACATGTATGATCATTACTACAAGAACTCCCGCTATACCCATGGCACCCAGTTCCGCCGCGCGATCGAGGAAGGCTTGCTCGACCCGAAGCGTGTGGTGCAGGTCGGCATCCGGGGCACCGCCTTTTCCGAGGACGAGCACGACTGGCTCTTCGCCCAAGGGGTGCGCCATATCGGCATGGATTTCCTGCGTGACAATGGCCCGGACGCCGTCGCCGCCGAGATCCGCGCGGTTCTGGGCGACGGAGCGAGTTACCTGACCTTCGATATCGATGCCCTGGACCCGTCCTGCGCGCCGGGTACCGGCGTGCCCGAGATCGGCGGCATCAATACTTACGAGGCGCAGCGCATCCTCCGCGGTTTGCGGGGCCTGGACCTCGTCGGTGCCGATCTCGTCGAAGTGGTGCCGGCGCTGGACCAGAGCGGCACCACCGCCCTCGTCGCGGCCAATCTCGCGTTCGAGATCATGTGTCTGCTGGCCGACCGCGCGGCCACGAGGAAGACGGCCGGATGACATGTCTTGGCAACCGCCCGCGTCAATGGCGCGGGCGGTTGCCGGCCATGTGGTCGTAGAAGGCGCGGACCCGGGCGGTGGCGAGCATCTCGCGCGGGGCCAGCAGCCAGACCTGCTGACGCAATTCGGGGAAGGGGGCCGACAGGCGTTCGAGGCTGTTGCAGCCGTCCCCGAGCACGGTCGGCAGCATGGCGATCCCGATGCCCGCCTGGACCGCGCGCAGCATGATCAGGGTGGTATCGACCTGGGCCGCGACCTTGGCATGGGGCAGATGGGCCTGCATCCAGCCGTCGATCAGGCGTACCGGCTGGCGCGACGCATAGGTGATCCAGGGCAGGTCGCCATAATTGGGGCCGGCGCCTGCCCGGTCGGCCAGGTCGTGGCGGCCGTAGATCGCATGATCGAGCGTGTTGATGCAGCGGCCGACCAGACTGTCGTCCGGCGTATTCGTCAGGCGGATGGCGATGTCCGCCTCGCGCCGCGCCAGGTTGCGCACCTCGTTGTCGGCGAGAATTTCCAGCTCGATCTGGGGATGGCGGTCGCCGAAGCTGCGGAAACTGTCGGCGTAGAGCCAGGCGAAAGCATCGCAGGTGGTCAGGCGCAGCACGCCGGCCAGGCGTGCGTCGTTGCCGGCGACGGCGCGCTCGAGATCGAGCAGTTGATCCTCGATGCGCAGGGCGGCCGCGAGCACGGCTTCGCCGGCGGCGGTGAGGGCGAAGCCGCCGCTCGCGGGGTCGACCAATTGGGAACCATAGCGCCGCTCCAGCCCCTTGATCCGCCGCGCCACGGTCGTATGGGTGACGCCGAGGGCCCTGGCGGCGGCGCTGAACGTGCCGTGCCGGTGAACGGCGATGATGAACGGCAGATCGCCCCAATACATCCTGTTGCTCCCGTAGAACCTGCTTCCCGTGTCTTGCTTGAACTTTTTTGCATGGATGAATCTCAAACTATCGCATTCCGTCACTGACCGTACACACCCCATTCTGGAGCATGTCGTGGGGGGATTGCGGTATGGCAGTGCGAATGGCAGTGGGGCGTGTGGCGGCTCTCGGCGTGGTTCTATGCGGCATGTCGGGGCCCGCGTGGGCGGCCAGTGGCGGCCTCGTGCTGACGGGGACCAGCGCCAAGGACAGGGGCATGGGCGGCGCCGGCATCGCCATCGCCCGGGATGCGGTCGCCGCGATCAACAATCCGGCTGCCACCATCGTGGTCGGCAACCAGTTCTCCATCGGCCTGACCATTCTCTACGAGGCCGCCGAAATGGACGTCTCCGGCGCCGGCGCCGGGCCGTTTCCGCTCGAACCCGGTCATGCGGACAACAAGG
>JAQVKV010000174.1 GCA_028694545.1 Zavarzinia sp.
GCGCCGCCCGGCCCGACCATTCGCGGATCAGCCGCGTCGGGGCCCCGTCGGCCCGGCCCAGCGCCGCCTTGTGGGCATCCGGAATGCCGCTTTCCGGAGCCCGCAGCAGGGCGGTCCCGATCTGTGCCATGGCGGCACCGCGATCAAGGGCGGCACGGACATCCGCCCCGTCCATGATGCCACCGGCCGCGATCACCGGCAGGTCCAGCCGGGCGACCATCTGTTCGACGAGATCGAGGGTCGGGACCTGCGCCGCCTCGAAGCTGCCGATGAAGGTGGCGCGATGGGCGCCGGCTTCCGCCCCTTGCGCGACGATCGCATCGACACCGGCCGCGGCGACGGCTTCCGCCTCGGCAGGATGAGTGGCGGCCCCGACGACCACCATGCCCTCCGCCTTCAGGGCCGCGACCATGGCGGGATCCGGGCAAGCGAAGACAAAACTGGCCATTTCGGGGCGCAGACGGCGCAGGGCGGCGAGCTGACCGGCGAAATCCGGATGCGCCGGCTCGGGCAGGCGCGGCGCCGGTAGGCCGGCCGCCGCATGAAGGGGGCCAAGGAAATCGAGCATGGCCTCGACCACGCCTTGTCGCGGTGCCTCGCCGCAGGGCAGGAACAGATTGATGTTGAGCGGCCCCGCCGACCGCGCCCGGATCGCCGCCACCTGCTCCTCGATCGCCGGCGGCGCCAGATAGGCAGCGCCAAGGGAACCCAGCAGCCCGAGGTTCATGCAGGCCGCAATGAAGTCGGGCGGCGTGGCACCGCCGGCCATGGGGGCCTGGATGACGGGCAGCGAAAGCCCCAGCCGGGCCAAGAGATCCGAAGCCATGATCATGTCCTCCCGCTTTTCGATCAGAAAATCGAGGGTGGCGCCGGGACGCAAGCGCCCGCCCCGCATGATAGGATGCACCCCACGCAGGTCACCCGATGGAGACACCATGGCCCCCGAATGCCCGGCCGGATGTTCAGGCGTCCGTGTCGCCTCGACCCTGGCCGTGGCGCGGCCCGTGCTCTGGACGAGGGTGTCATGCTTCGAGGGCGTGAACGACGAACTCGGCCCCATCGTCCGCATGAGCCATCCGCCCGCCCTCACGGTCCTGGACGAGACCCTGCCCCTCGGGCGGCCCCTGTTCCGCAGCTGGCTCAGGCTATTCGGTATCCTTCCCGTCGACTATGACCATATCGGCTTCGCCGCGATCACGCCGGGTGTCGGCTTTTCCGAGCGATCGACCATGGGCAGCCTGCGAGTCTGGCACCACGACCGCCGTCTGGACGATGTCGAGGGCGGCACGCTGGTGACGGACACGCTTTGCTTCGCGCCCCGCATCCCGGGCAGCGCCGGCATTGCGCGGGCGCTGGTCGCGGCACTCTTCCGCCACCGTCACGGCCGCCTGGCCCGGCGTTTCGGCCGACTGGCCCCCGTCACGATCGAGCGTTTCCCGCCAGCGAAACATTGACACCGCCGGGCTTGTGCCCTACTCGCGGGGCGAGATCCGCCAAGGGCGGACGCCGCGTATCGAGGAACGCCTACCCATGTCCGAGACCAACGCCCTGCCGCTGCCCGTGGCCCGCTCCGTCGCGGCCCTGCGCCGGACCGTCCAGGCCTGGCGCGCCGCCGGCCTGCGCGTGGGCTTCGTGCCTACCATGGGCGCGCTTCACGCCGGCCACCTGTCGCTGGTCGACATGGCCAGGGCGCGGGCGGACCGGGTCGTTGTCTCCATCTTCGTCAATCCGACTCAATTCGGCCCGAACGAGGATTTCGGCAAGTACCCGCGCCAGGAGGCAGCCGATGCCGCCCGCCTCGCGGCCTTCGGCGTCGACCTGCTCTATGCGCCCGCGGTTGACGAGATGTATCCGGCGGGCGCCGCGACCACGGTCAAGGTCGGCGTCGTCACCGAGCGTCTGGAAGGTGTCTGCCGCCCCGGCCATTTCGACGGGGTCGCGACCATTGTCGCAAAGCTGCTGAATCAGGTGCAGCCCCATGTCGCCGTCTTCGGCGAGAAGGATTACCAGCAATTGCTGGTGGTGCGCCGGCTCGCCGCCGATCTCGACATGGATACCGACATCGTGCCGGGCCCCACCGTGCGCGAGGCTGACGGCCTCGCCATGTCGTCGCGCAATGCCTATCTCTCGGACGAGGACCGGGCGGTGGCGGCGTCCCTGCCCTCCACCCTCAATTTCGTCGCGACCCAGTTGCGCACCGGGGCCGACGCCGCGCCCCTGCTGGACGCGGGCCGAACCCGCCTGCTGAAAGCCGGCTTCTCCGAGGTCCAGTATCTCGACCTCGCCTGCGCGACGACACTTGCGCCATTGGAAAAGGCGGACCGCCCGGCCCGCCTCCTCGTCGCCGCCAAGGTCGGGGCGACGCGTCTTATCGACAACGTCGCCGTCTGAGCTTCAGCCCTGCCAGGCGGGGCGGCGCTTTTCGAGGAAGGCGGAGAGGCCTTCCTTGGCTTCCTCGGTCGCGCGGCGCTTGGCGATCGCGGTCGCGGTCAGCTCGTTGGTGGCGGCATCGATCGGCAGGAATTCGAGTTCCGCGACCAGGCTCTTCGCACGGGCGACCGCGCCCGGCGCGTTCAGGAAGATCGCCTCGATCAGTTTGTCCGCCCGGTGTTCCAGGGCTTCGGCATCCGGCAGGACCTCGGAGACGAGACCCATGCGCAACGCGTCCGCCGCCTCGAAACGCTCGCCGGTCTGGAAATAGCGGCGCGCGTTGCGGGCGCCGATGGCGCGCATAACGAAGGGCGCGATGGTCGCCGGCATCAGGCCGATCTTCACTTCGGAGAGCGAGAAGGCCGCCTTCGGCGTCGCCAGCGCGATGTCGCAGCAGGCGACGAGGCCGACGCCGCCGCCATAGGCCGGGCCGTCGACCATGGCGATGGTCGGCATGGGCAGGGCGTCGAGGCGGGCGAAAAGGGTCGCCAGCGCGCGCGCGTCCGCCAGGTTCTCGTCATAGACCTGGACCGCCTGACGGCGCATCCAGGAAAGATCACCACCGGCCGAGAAACTCTTGCCCTCGGCGCGGATGATCAAGGCACGCACGCCGTCCTGCTTCGAGAGATCGTCGAAGATTGTCGAGAGACGGTCGATCGTCAGCTCGTCGAAGCAATTGTGCTTCTCGGGCTTCGCCAGGGTGACGACCGCAAGGCCCGAGGGCGAGAAGCTGAGGTGGACGCCGGCCTCGAGTTCGGGCAGGGCCAGCCCGGGGGCGACGTCGGAAGGTTCGGTGCTCATCGATGGATCCTCGTGATCGGCGGCGGGGTCAGGCCCCCGCCGTATGGCTTTCCGGCCATTGGTGCAGGCCGTCTGCGATGTCGTAATAGTCGCCCTTGTGGGCGGTGAAAATATGGAGTTGCTCGCGCAGGCCCGTCGGCCGGTCAAGACAGCCCATGGCTAGCGCAAGATGGGGCGCGCCGGTCTCCTCCCAGAACAGGGAGGTGCCGCAATCCCGGCAGAAGCCGCGCCGGGCCCGGTCGCTCGAGCGGTACCAGGCAAGGCCGCTCTCGTTCTGGAACACCAGCCGGTCGCGCCGAACCGAGGTATAGGACCCCGGCGCACCGTGCCAGCGCCGGCATTGCGCGCAATGGCAGACCGAGACGGCGCCGAAACGGCCCTTGGCCGTGAAGCGCACCGCCCCGCACAGGCAGGCGCCGGAAAGCATCTTGTCGCGCTCGTCCATCCGCTCTCTCCAACGCGCCCTATGTTTGCCAGGACGGCCCGGAATGCAAATTGAATCTCATTCGATTTGATCTGGCGACTGCTTCAGCAACAATGATGGCCCCCGGCGAGATCGTCCAGGATCGGGCAATCCGGCCGATCGTCACCGTGGCAGGCCTCCGCCAGATGGCGGAGCGTACGCGCCATCGCCTGCATTTCCGCGATCTTCGCCTCGAGTGTGGCGACATGATCGAGCGCCAGCGCCTTCACCTCGGCCGAGCCCCGCCCGCGGTCGCGCCAGAGATCGAGCAATTCGCCGATCACCTCGAGCGAGAAGCCGAGGTCGCGGGCCCGACGCACGAAGCGCAGCGTGTCCACATCCGCCTGGCCATAGCGGCGATAGCCCGAATCGGAACGCGAGGCGGGGGCGAGCAAGCCGATCTTCTCGTAATGGCGGATCATCTTGGCCGAGACCCCGGAGGCGGCGGCCGCGTCACCGATGTTCATCGCGTTTTCCCTCTCATAACCGCCAGTGCGGACGCCAGCGCCGCAGCAGCAGCGCGTTGGCAAGCACGCTGACGCTGCTGGCCGCCATGGCCACGCCCGCGACGACGGGCGAGAGCAGGCCGAAGGCCGCGAGCGGAATGCCGACCACATTATAGGCGAAAGCCCAGAACAGGTTGGAGCGGATCTTGGCCGCGACCGCCGCCGCGAGATCAATCGCCGCCGGCACCAGCAGCGGATCGGGCCGCATCAGCGTAATGCCCGCCGTCGCCATGGCGACATCGACCCCGCCCGCCATGGCGATGCCGAGATCGGCCGCCGCCAGCGCCGGCGCGTCGTTCAGTCCGTCCCCCACCATGGCAACCCGCTGGCCGGCCTTCCGTCTGGCCTCGACCACGGCAGCCTTGTCCCCGGGCAGGACTTCCGCCGTCACATCCGTGATGCCCAGACGTTCGGCGATGGTGCGCGCCGCCACCGCGCGGTCGCCCGAGAGCATGGCGGAGGAAATGCCCCGCGCACCGAGTTCGGCAATGGCGCGCGCCGCGCCCGGTCGGTCGCCATCCTCGAAGGCGAAACGGGCAACAAGCTGATCGCCGGTGAAGAGCATGCTTTCCGTGGCGCCCGGCGCGAGATCCCCCGCCGGCAGGCTCACGCCCGCATCCACAGCCGCCCGGGGCGAGCCGAGCATGTAGACCCTGTCGCCAACACGCCCGACGACGCCCCGTCCCGCGATGCTGCGGCTGTCCTCCACCCCGGGCAGGACCAGGCCCCGCGCTTCCACCGCATGGCGCAGCGCCAGCGCCAGCGGATGGTCGCTGCTGGCCTGCAGGGCGGCGGCAATGGCAAGCGCCGCATCCTCCGTCTCGCCCACAGCCTCCTGCGCGATCAGGCGGGGTTTGCCCTCGGTCAGCGTGCCGGTCTTGTCGAAGATGACGAGATCGACCGAACGGGCCGCTTCCAATGCCGCGGGATCGCGGATCAGCACACCGTTCTTCGCGGCAAGACCGGTGCCGACCATGATCGCCGCCGGTGTCGCGAGGCCGAGCGCGCAAGGACAGGCGATGACCAGCACGGCGACACCATGGATGATCGCGGTCTCGGCCCCGGCACCGGCGATGAGCCACGCCAGCATGGTGATGATCGCGATGGCGACGACGACGGGCACGAAGACGGCCGCGATCCGGTCCACCAGACGCTGGATGGGTGGCTTCTGCGCCTGGGCATCCGCCACCATGCGCATGACCGAGCCGAGGAAACTCCCCTCCCCCGTCACGCGGACGCGGACGACCAGCCGCCCGTCGCCATTGACCGAGCCCCCGACGACGGTATCGCCCGCCACCTTGGCGACCGGCAGGCTTTCGCCCGTCAGCAGGGCTTCGTCGAGGGCGGAAGTCCCGTCCTCGATCACGCCGTCCGCCGGCACCCGGGCACCGGCGCGGACCACGATGCGATCGCCGGGACGAAGCGTTTCAGCGGCAACCTCGCGCTCCACGCCGTCCTCGGCCAGCAGCAGGGCGCGATCCGGGCGCAGGGCCGCCAGCGCGCGCAGGGCCGCCCCCGTCTCGCGCTTGGCCCGCGCTTCCAGATATTTGCCGAGGAGGACGAGGGTGATCACAGCGCTCGACGCCTCGAAATAGAGGTGGTGGCCGCCATGGGCGAAGAGCAGGTAAAGGCTGAGGCCATAGGCCGCCGAAGTACCGAGCGCCACGAGCACGTCCATATTGCCGCTGCCAGCGCGCAACGCCTTCCAGCCGTGGACGTAGAAACGCCAGCCCAGCACAGCCTGTACCACGGTGGCGAGCGCCCATTGCCAATAGACCGGCAACATGGCACCCGGCACCGCCATCGGCAGCACGAGG
>JAQVKV010000175.1 GCA_028694545.1 Zavarzinia sp.
GGGCCGGATTTTTGGGAAGCCACCCGGAAGCCGGACCCACGCGCGCCCCGCGCAAACACCAATGAACGCTGGCCTTCCAACCGGACACCGCTGGTGGCCGCTGGACCCCGCTTGGAGTCCGGCCCGGCATCCGGAGTCCGGAAGCCACCGGCATCCACCCGACCGAGGAACCTTGCCCACCATGACGCTGAGCTTCGCCCCGGACGCGATCGAGACGTGGCCACTGTCGCGCCTCCAGCCCTACGCGAAGAACGCGAAGGCGCATGGCGCGGACCAGGTCGCGAAGATCGCCGCGAGCATGGCCGAGTTCGGCTGGACCGTGCCGTGCCTCGTCGGCGAAGACGGCGAGTTGATCGCGGGCCACGGGCGCGTGCTGGCCGCGACGGAGCTCGGGCTGACCGAAGCGCCGGTCATCGTGCTCGGGCACCTGACCGAGGCGCAACGCCGGGCCTATCGCATCGCGGACAACAAGCTGACAGAACTCGGCACCTGGGACGAGGCGCTGCTGTCGGCGGAATTGAACGACCTGCTGGCGGAGGATTTCGACCTGTCGCTGGTCGGCTTCTCCGACGGTGAGTTGGACAAGCTGCTGGCCTACGTCGCGGAAGACGACGGTGAAGAAGGTGGCGCCGGGGGCTCCGTGCCGCCGGTGACCATCCCCGAACCGCCGCGCAACCCGGCGTCGCGAACCGGCGATCTGTGGATCCTTGGCGATCACCGGCTGCTCTGCGGCGACAGCACCAGCCACGACGATGTGCGCCGCCTGATGAATGGCGAGCGCGCAATCCTGTTTGCGACCGACCCGCCGTATCTTGTGGACTACGACGGCTCGAACCACCCGACCCGGAACAAGGACTGGTCGGCGTCCTACGGCACGACATGGGACGACAGTTCGCAGGGGGCGGAACTCTACGACGGCTTCATCGCTGCGGCGGTCGCCGAGGCCATCGCCGAGGATGCCGCCTGGTACTGCTGGCACGCCTCCCGCCGCCAGGCGATGCTGGAGGCCTGCTGGGAAAAGGCCGGGGCCTTCGTCCATCAGCAGATCATCTGGGTGAAGGACCGGGGCGTGCTGACCCGGTCCCATTACCTCTGGAAACACGAGCCCTGTTTCATGGGCTGGCGGCGTCCGAACCGCCCGCCGAAGGTTGCCGAGCAGACGCTGCCCTCGACCTGGGAGATGCCGTCCTTCGCGAAGGATGAGCGCCCGGACCACCCGACGCCGAAACCTCTCGACGCCTTCGGCATCCCGATGCGCCAGCACGTCGCCCGGGGCGGCCTCTGCTACGAGCCGTTCTCCGGCTCCGGGTCGCAGATCATGGCGGGCGAGGCCAACGGCCGCCGCGTCTTCGCGATGGAGATCAGCCCGGCCTATGTCGATGTCGCCGTGGAACGTTGGCAGGCCGAGACCGGCCGCGACGCGATCCTCGACGGCGATGGCCGGACCTTCGCGGCCGTGAGAATCGAGCGGCTGGGCGAAACCCAGGCCGAACCTGAAACCCAACCCGAAGCCGCCGCGTGACATGCATGACCTGGCTCTACCTTCCTCCGGAGACACTTCCGGAGCCGGAGACGCATGCCTCTTCGGCATCTCGCTCTGTTCCGGCGCAGGCGGGCTCGATCTCGGGCTCACCATCGCCATCCCCGGATATCGTGCTGTGGGCCATGTCGAACGGGAAACCTACGCCGCAGCCACACTCGTGGCGCGGATGGAAGACGCGTCCCTGGATCAGGCTGTTGTCTGGGACGACGTTGCCACGTTCGACGGCCGCCCGTGGCGCGGCGCGGTGGATATCGTCACTGCGGGTTATCCGTGCCAACCGTTCTCGGTCGCGGGAAAGCGCCGGGGTACGGACGACCCGCGCCACCTCTGGCCCCATGTCGCCCGCATCATCGGCGAAGTGGAGCCACCGTTCGTCTTCCTCGAGAATGTCGCCCATCATCTCCGCCTCGGCTTCCCCGAAGTCGCCTCAGGACTGGTCGGCATGGGCTACCGCCTTGCGGCAGGCCTCTTCACGGCGGCGGAAGTCGGTGCGCCCCACAAGCGCGAGCGGCTGTTCATCCTCGCCATCCGCGAGGGAGACGAGCTGGCCGACCCCGCGCGCCTGCTCTGGCACTCGGTCGAGTGGCGGGAACCGGACGGATCTGCTGCGCCTGTGGCCGACACCGAGAGCGAGCGCGAACGAGAACCGGCAGACGAAACCGACGCCGTCGCAGGAAGCTGGTCAGCACGGCATGAACCTTGCGACCACAGCCGCGATGTGGCCGACGCCGATGGCGAACGATGGATGCAAGCCGAGCGCGGGGAACCGGCGGTCGGCCGACCTGACCCATTCGGCGGGGCTCTGGATGACGCCGACGGCGCGAGATCACAAGGACGGGGCGACGACACTGGCGAACACGCCGGTGAATGGCTTGCTTGGCCGCCAGGTCCTGGTGACGCCGATGGCTGGGAACGATACCTCCGATGCGCGCCGGACCTTGAACCCGCTGTTCGTCGAGGCGCTGATGGGCTGGCCCACCGGGTGGACCGGCTTCGCCTCTGTGGCAACGGCGTGGTCCCCCTGGTTGCGGCGCATGCGCTGCGAACTCTCGCGGCTGAACTGCTGGCCGATGGATGAGGTAGCGGCATGAAGCAATCCCGCCTCATGTCGCTGGTCGAGGCCGTAGCCAACGTGATCGTCGGCTACGGCGTCGCGGTCACAACCCAGCTGGTGGTCTTCCCGTGGTTCGGGCTGCCCGCTCGCCTCGACGATGCGATGGCGATCGGGGCCATCTTCACTATCATCTCGATAGTGCGCAGCTTCCTGCTGCGGCGCGTGTCTGAGGGGGACCGGGTCGGCGTTCAGTTTCGCGACTGATCCTCGAAGATGCCGAGCATTTCCTCGACCCAGTCCTCGTCCTCGCTGCGCATCAGCACGGCTACGAGAAGCTGGGTCAACCGGGGCACCAGCGTGTCGGGCGGGTTGTCGGGCAGGAAGAAGGAGAATTCCCCCTCGGCAGAGACGACGAGGGCAGAACTGCCCGGCGGCAGGACCGTGCCGTGATCGGTGGAAATGTCGGTCATGGGGTCACCAGAAGTATTTGTGGGGTTTGTGGTTGCCGAGATCCCAGATCAGGACATCGGGATCGGCGCCATGCAAAAGCCTGACGGACGTCATCGCGGTCCGCCTGCGGCGCGGGCGGCTGTGAAACAGGATGTTCCAGTGCGACGGCGTTCCGTTCGGAAACGCGCCGATGCTGCGGCTCTTGGTTCTGGGTTTCTTGCGCTTGTGGTTCATCGATCTTCCTCCGGAAATTGCAGACATGCGAATGCCTGCGGTCCGGAGGGCCGCGAATGAGGAACCAGCGATAAGGGTCAAAGTCGGGATGATTTTCGCGGGAACGCGCATACCATGGCTCTGCCCGAACGTAAACCGCCGCCCCGAAAGGCGGCGGCATCCGGTTCGCGGCGGCAACATTCAGGCTTCCGGAAGTTTGTAGGCCCTGCCGCGCCCTTCGACCTTCTCCGACGTCACTTCGAGCCCGAGCTTCTTCTTCAGCGCCCCGGCCATCGCGCCGCGCACCGTGTGCGACTGCCAGCCCGTCGCGGCCATGATCTCCTCGATGGTCACACCGTCCGGCTCGCGCAACATGGCGATCAAGGTGGCCTGCTTCGTTCCCTCGCGCGGCGTGCGCGTCTTGGACGCAGCCTTCGGTTCGGTGGGGGCGTCCGGCGCGGACTCCTGCGTCGGCGCGTCCGTCGTGCCCGCAGGCGCGGGGTTCGCGTCCTCGGGCTCGATGCGGATGGCGGCGAGGCCCGCGTCGGTGGCGACCAGCGTGACTCCGTGGCCGACTCCGGTCTCGCGCCAGACGGCCTCACTCTTGCGCATGTCCGCGTCGACTTCCTGCAGGAAGCCCTTCGCGACCATCGCGCCGACCACCTTGGCGGCGGCGCCGCCGCGCAGGCTCTCGGGCAGCGGCAGGGCAATGCGGTCCTCGCGCTGTGCGGCGGCGCTCAGGATCAGGGCTTGGGTGTCGGAAAGCTTGGTCATCGTTGTATCCCGTATCGGGGCGCGCGGAATGCGGGCCCTTCTACGAGGCCGAGCCCGCCAGTCGGCGGGCGGGACCGGGAGCGGGTCGTCTCACTCGGCGTGTTCGCCTTCCCTGAAGGCCATGTCGGTGATCTCGCGCAACTTGGCGCGGTAGTGGTTCAGGGTGCCAACATGGCCCCAGTTGATCTCGTCGGGGTGGGTCTCGAAATGGTCCGCGCTGAGGGCGGCTAGCCGCTCCAGCATCGCGTCGATCTCGGTCTTCGCGACGATGAAGGCGTCGAGGGCTTTCGTGTTGTCCTGTGCGCGGCGGGTCATCGGGCTGGCTCCTTGGGTCGAGTTGCATCCCTTCGTTGGAGTGACGTTCGCTCTGTCCGTGACGCTTATCAACGCGATAAGCGCATGATTCTGAATGATAATCGGAGCCGTCGATGCAGGGCATGAGCGAGCGCCAGTACGCCGCGCATGTCGGGCTGTCGCGGGGCGCGATCCAGAAGGCGAAGGCGGCCGAGCGGCTGGTGCTCTATCCCGACGGTAGCATCAACGCGGCCGCCAGCGATGCGCGACGTGCCGAGACCACTGATCCGTCGAAGACCCGCAAGCCGCCTGCGCCGAAGCTGAAGCCCGTACCCGAGGCGGCGGTGGCCGCTGTCGGCGACACGCTCCGCGAACAGGGGCTGGCTGTCCCCGCCGTCGGCGGCGGCACGACCTTCCTGCAGGCGAAGACCGCGAACGAGGTGCTGAAGGCGCAGGAGCGGCGCATCCGGCTCCAGAAGCTGAAGGGCGAGTTGATCGAGCGGGCCCGCGCGCTGGCGCTGGTGTTCCGGCTGGCGCGGGAGGAACGGGACACGTGGGTGACCTGGCCTGCACGCGCGGCGGCGCTGATGGCGGCAGAACTCTCGGCCTCGTGCAGCGACGCGACGGGCCAGCAGATCACCGTGGAGCCAGCCGCGATGCAGAAGGTCCTGGAGAAACATGTACGCGCCCACCTCGACGAACTCGCCGAGGTCCGGCCCGACTTCCGGTGAGAGCGGCGATGGCCTGACGGATTTCGACGGCGCGGGCGAGATCCTGCGCGCCTGGGGCAACGGGCTGCGGCCCGACCCGGACCTGACCGTCTCGGAATGGGCGGACCGGCACCGCATGCTCTCGGGCCGTGCCTCGGCCGAACCCGGGCGCTATCGCACGGTGCGCACGCCCTACATGCGCGAGATCATGGACAGGCTGTCGCCGGGCGACCCCGCCCAGCGGATCGTGTTCATGAAGGCCGCACAGGTCGGCGCGACGGAGGCGGGCAACAACTGGATCGGGTTTGCGATCCACCAGGCGCCGGGGCCGATGCTGGCGGTCCAGCCAACGGTGGAACTGGCCAAGCGCAACTCGCGCCAGCGGATCGACCCGCTGATCGACGAAAGCCCGGAGCTGCGGGAGCGGGTGAAGCCCGCCCGGTCGCGCGACGCGGGCAACACGATGCTGTCGAAGGAGTTCGCGGGCGGCATCCTGATCATGACCGGGGCGAACTCGGCGGTCGGGCTCCGATCCACTCCGGCGCGGTACATCTTCCTCGACGAGGTCGACGCCTATCCGGCCTCGGCCGATGAGGAAGGCGATCCGGTCACGCTGGCCGAGGCGCGGTCGCTGACCTTCGCCCACCGGCGCAAGGTGCTGCTGGTCTCGACCCCGACGATCCGAGGACTGTCGCGCATCGAGCGGGAGTTCGAGGCGAGCGACCAGCGCCGGTTCTTCGTGCCGTGCCCACACTGCGGCCATGCGCAGTGGCTGAAGTTCGACCGGCTACGCTGGCAGAAGGGGCGCCCGGAGACGGCGGAGTATCACTGCGAGGGCTGCGAGACGCCCATCGCGGAGCATCACAAGACGGCGATGCTGGAGAGTGGCGAATGGCGGGCGACCGCCACGGCCGCCGATCCGAGCACGGTCGGGTATCACCTCTCGGCGCTCTACTC
>JAQVKV010000176.1 GCA_028694545.1 Zavarzinia sp.
CTCCATCGGGCTGGACCGATAGGAGGCGGCCACTTCCTCGACCGCGCTGCCATTGTCTGGGCTCGTCACCGACAGGGTGATGCGGTCCTGATCCAGGGTCAGCTTCACCGCGCGGGTCTTGTCCGTCGAAATGGTCGAGACGCGGTCGACGGCGGCGGCGAAGAGGCGTGGATCGACTTCCAGCACCTTGTCGTTGGCGACCGGGATCACGCGCGAATAATCAGGGAAGGAGCCATCGATCAGCTTCGACGTCAGCACCACGTCGTCGAAGGCGAAACGGATCTTGGTCTCGGACAGGGAGACTTCCACGTCACCTTCCGTCTCCTCGATCAGCTTGCGCACCTCGTTCACCGTCTTGCGCGGGATGATCGCGCCCGCGACCGCCTCCGCCCCGGTCGGCAGCGGCACCTCGAAACGGGCGAGGCGATGGCCATCGGTGGCGACGCCGCGCAGCACGGGCGCGCCCGCGGATTCGGTCGCATGGACGTAGATGCCGTTCAGATAGTAGCGCGTCTCTTCGGTCGAGATGGCGAAGCGGGTCTTGTCGACGAGCTTGCGCAGCGCGCTCGCCGGCAGCACGAAGCGGTTGGGCAGGCCGGCATCGGCGATGACCGGGAAATCCTCGCGCGGCAGGCACTGGAGCTGGAAACGCGAGCGCCCGGCGGCCAGGGTCATGCGCCCGCCATCCTCGGCCTTGTAGTTCAGCTCCACGTCCGTGCCGTCGGCCAACTTGCGCACGATGTCGAACAGCGTATGAGCGGGTGCCGTGGTGGAACCCGCCCGCATCACGTTGCAGGGCACGCTCTCGACGATGGCGAGGTCGAGATCGGTCGCGGTCAGGTGCAATTGCCCGTCCCGCGCCTCGATCAGCACGTTCGAGAGAATGGGAATGGTATTCCGACGTTCGACGACACTGTGGATATGGCCGAGGGTGCGCAGAAGGGCGCCGCGTTCGATGATCAGTTGCATACGTCGGTCTCGATGCGTCGTCGGGGGTCCGGGGGACGGACCAGGGGACAATGCCGGCCGGAAACCGGCCCCGCGGCACCATACGGCCGATCATGGCCGGACAACGACACGGGGGTTGAGAGTAGCAAATGGGCGGAGCCCCGCCAGCCTTAAATTGGCTGGGTCAACCCTTTGATCTGAAAAGAGAAATCGCCACGGCGCGGGCACATCCCGCCAAGCCGCCGGTTTTGCCCGCTTGACAGGGCCGCGCGCGTGATTCGCAACGCCCGATCGGGGAGCGCCGTCACGCTTCGAGCATGCGGCGCAGGCTCTCGATATCCTCGAGGAAGGTGCTGTCGCCGGCACAGAGTTCCTCGATCTTGCGCACGGCATGGATCACGGTCGTATGGTCGCGGCCGCCGAACTTGCGCCCGATCTCTGGCAAGGACCGGGAGGTGAGCTGTTTCGCCAGATACATCGCGACCTGGCGCGGCCGGGCGACGACCCGGGCCCGGCGCGCGGACAGAAGATCGTTCAGGCGCACGCCATAGAACTCCGCCACCTTGCGCTGGATCTCCTCGATCGTGACGCGGCGGTCGTTGGCGCGCAGCAGGTCCTGCAGCACTTCCTGCGCCATCTCGATCGAGATGGGCCGGCCCACGAGTTCGGCATAGGCGACGACCCGGTTCAGGGCGCCTTCCAGCTCGCGCACGTTGGAGGTGATGCGCGCCGCCAGGAATTCCAGCACCCGGCGCGGCACGTCGATGGCGCCGAGGCTCTCGACCTTCTGTTCGAGGATGCCGAGGCGCAGCTCGTAATCGGTCGGATGGATGTCGGCGACGAGGCCCCAGCCGAGGCGGGAGCGGATGCGCTCCTCGATGCCCTCGAGATCGGTCGGGCTGCGGTCGGCCGAGATGATGACCTGGCGGTTATGGTCCACCAGGGCGTTGAAGGTGTGGAAGAATTCTTCCTGGGTGCTGTCCTTGCCCGAGATGAACTGGACGTCGTCGATCATCAGGATGTCGACCGAGCGGAACTGCTCCTTGAAGGCCATCGTGTCCTTGAAGCGCAGCGCCCGGATGAACTGATACATGAACTTCTCGGCCGAGAGATAGATCACTTTCTTGTGCGGCGCGTTCTCGCGCAGGGCCCAGGCGATCGCATGCATCAGGTGGGTCTTGCCGAGGCCGACGCCGCCATAGAGGAAGAGCGGGTTGAATTTCACCGCTTCGCCCTCGGCCACGCGCCGGGCGGCGGCATGGGCCAGTTCGTTCGACTTGCCGACGACGAAATTGTCGAAGGTGAAGCGCGGATCGAGCGGCGCGCCGACACCGACATCCTGCACCAGCGCGGCCTGCGCGGAGACGACGGGCGCGACAGCGGCGGCCGCCACGGCCCCCCCCGCGGCATAGGTGGGCATGCCCTGCGGGGCATATGTCGCCACAGGCGCCGCCAACGGGGCAGCGGCGGAAACGGAAGACGCGGAAACGGAAGACGCGGAAACCGGGGCCGAGGCGATCGGCGTCGCGCTCTGGCGAGGCGCCACTTGGAATTCGACCATGGCGACATCGGGCGCCTCGGTCCGCCACAGGGCGGTCAGGCGGTCGGCGAAATGGCTGCGGACATAATCCCGCATGAAGGTCGTCGGCACCGCCAGCACCACCGTGTCCGGCAGACGCGGCTCGACGAGGCTGAGCGGACGGATCCAGCTCTGGAAGGTATTGTCGCCGAGTTCGAGCCGGAGGCGCTTTTTCACCGCCGTCCAGGCCGTCTCGTACTGCTGATTGTTGACCATGCCCGCTGAACCTGCCCGACACTGTTCGTCCGTCGCACCCGGTCGGCGGAAATCCGCCACGATCACACCCGGACTCGTTCTACGTCGTGGGACCTGGGTCCCGTTCACCCTTGGCGCCAGGGCAGCCCGTCGACCTTCCAGCCGCAGGTACCGCCCCGATGGCCCGCGACGTCGAGGTCACCCTCGAAGCCGCCACTGATGTTGTAGGCGGGCGAAAGCCCCGCCGCCGTGGCCGCGATCGCCGCCGAACGGGAACGCCCGCCCGAACGGCAGAGGAACAGCAGCGGTCCGCCCGGCGCGTAGCCGGCCTTCGCCAGTGCCGCCGTCATCTCGGCCACGAAATCCTTGTTCGCCACCATGCCGGGAAAATGAGCCCAGGCCGCCAGAACGGGCGTCTTGCCCAGGGCGGACAGGTCGGGTAGGCCAACGAAAGTCCATTCCGCCTCGGAACGAACGTCTATCAGCACAGCGCCGGAGTCCTGGCTCAGGATACGCCACGCGTCACCAGGGGTGATATCACCCGCGTAATCCGTCACGACTCCGCTCCTCTCCATTTCACGGCGCAGTCTTCGACACGGCGGCCGGCGCGATTTCGCCCACCCAACCGGACCAATGACTGGTCGAGACCCAATGGCCTGAAAGTGATTGCGCCAAGGCCTCGATCCACAACAACGGTTGCTTCGCCTTCTGCCACATCCGGGCAATAAATCTCCGCGCCCATGCGAAGTTTTTCTTCGCTACAGGTAAGGAATACTTATCGCTCGATTATGACCCTCGCCAGCCCTTGCGAGGACCCACACAATATCAATCGCCATGGAGCGAGGCAACCGGACCGAAGCGCGAACGACGAAGATTCAGCCGGTATCCGGGCACGCGGGATTGAAATTGGCAGTGCTCACGCAAAAACAATGGCGGCCCGCACAGCGGGCCGCCGAAGACCGCGAGATGTCGGGCCGGAGCCTTCAGGCCCGGCCGGAAAACCCGTCGCCAGAAAACCCTTAGAAGTCGCCTTAGTTGGCGCCGAGGGCCTTCACGCGCGCCGAAAGGCGCGAGATCTTGCGGGAGGCGGCGTTCTTCTCGAGCACGCCCTTGGAAACGCCGCGCGCGATTTCCGGCTCCGCCGCCGCGAAGGCCGCCTTGGCCGCCGCAGCGTCACCGGCCTCGAGCGCCGTCTCGACCTTCTTGATGAAGGTGCGGATGCGCGAGACCCGGTTGCGGTTCACCGCGGTGCGCCGTTCGGTAACGCGCACGCGCTTCTTTGCCGATTCCGTGTTCGCCATGTTGTCTTGACCTACGAGTGTGGATAACCCTGAAAACGAGCGCGGACATCTATCACCGCACCCCGGGCGAGGCAAGGGCTTTTTGGCCACTTCAGCAAGCTCCTTCCGCCAGTCGCGGCCCCCGAAGCGGGGCCGCCCCCGCCAAGGGCGGGGCGCGGAGCGGGCCGGCGAAGCCGGCGCATAGCGGAGCGAGCCAAGGGCCGCGGACGCGGCCCGCCCGGCGCCCGAGGGCAAACGGGATCAGCGCTGCTTGAAGACCGGCTTGCGCTTCTCGATGAAGGCGTTCATGCCTTCCTTCTGGTCTTCGGTCGCGAAGGTCGAGTGGAACAGGCGGCGCTCGAACAGCACGCCTTCCATCAGCGTGGTCTCGTAGGACCGGTTCACCGCCTGCTTCGCCATGCGCACGATCGGCTGCGACTTCTCGGCGATCACGGCGGCAATCTTCAGCACTTCCTCGACGAAGCCTTCCGCCGGCAGGATGCGCGAGACGAGGCCGGCGCGCTCCGCTTCCGCCGCGTCCATCATGCGGCCGGTCAGGCACATGTCCATGGCCTTGGACTTGCCGACGAAACGGGTCAGGCGCTGGGAGCCGCCGATGCCCGGGATGACGCCGAGATTGATCTCGGGCTGGCCGAACTTGGCCGTCTCGGCCGCGATGATGAAATCGCAGAGCATCGAAAGCTCGCAGCCGCCACCCAGCGCATAGCCTGCCACCGCCGCGATGATCGGCTTCTTGATGGCACAGATGCGGTCATGGGGTTCGGCGAAGAAATCCGCCTTGAACATGTCCATATAGGACTGGGGGGCCATTTCCTTGATGTCGGCGCCGGCGGCGAAAGCCTTGGCGCTGCCGGTGAGAACGATGCAGCCGATCGATTCGTCGGCGTCGAAGGCCTCGAAGGCGTCGCAGACCTCGCCCAGCAGTTCGCCATTCAGCGCGTTCAGCGCCTGCGGACGGTTCAGGGTGACGAGACCGACGGCCCCGCGGGTCTCGGTCAGGATGGTGGCATAGGCCATGACGCGCTCCGGTACGTTTCCGTTGATGACTGGGCGATCCGGGGATCGGGCTGTCCGGTCGGGCGCGAGACTAGTGCAGTTTCCGGGCAATGGGAATCCGGTTCGGAATCACCGGCTTTTCAGAGGGAGAGCGGCCTGAGGTTGAAGCGCACCGTGGTGCCGCCGCCCCCTTCCTCGACGGTGATCTCGAGGATTTCCGAATTGCGCCGCCAGGTCTGGATCGCATCCCCGGCGGGATCGCGGGTCCAGCCGAGCGCCGGCAGGCTGTCGCGGTAGTAGCGCCGCACCGCGTCGGCGCCGACCGCGCCCTCGGTGTTCACATCGACGATACGGCCGCCCGGCGTATCGAAGACCACGCGGGTGTCCGCGACCTCCGCCAGCCCGTCCATCAGGGGCACGTCCTCCGACCCGGTCAGGAAGCGGGTCGCCGAGGCATGCACCCGGGCGCCCCCGCCGATCGACAGCAGGGTGAGCAAGGCCACGGCGATGAGGGCGGGCAGTCTCGGCATGGCCCGGATGATAACCCTATTTCTGGCACCGTGGACAGAAATAGGTCGAGCGGTTGCTCTGCACGATGCGCGTGATCGTTGCCTTGCCACACGCCGGGCACGTCTCGCCCTCGCGGTCGTAGACCTTGAAGGCATGCTGGAAATAGCCGAGCTCGCCATCGGCCTGGACATAATCGCGAAGGGTCGAGCCCCCCGCGGCGATCGCTTCCGTGAGGACATCGCGGATCGCGGGCACCAGACGCTCGGCCCGCGCGCCCGCCACCGTCGCGGCTTCCCGCGTGGGCGCGACCCTGGCACGGAAGAGCGCTTCGGAAACATAGATATTGCCGAGCCCGGCCACGACCTTCTGGTCAAGAAGGGCGGCCTTGATCGGCGTGCGGCGGCCTTCGAGGGCGGCCGACAGGGTCTTGCCGTCGAA
>JAQVKV010000177.1 GCA_028694545.1 Zavarzinia sp.
AGCATGCTGACCCAGAAGGCCGAAGCCGTGACCCGCATGGTGCTGGGGGCGGTGAAAGAACTCGGCTGCCGCGCCGTGCTGGCGACCGGCTGGGGCGGCCTCGCCACCCATCCGGACCTCGCCGACCCCCATGTCTTCGTCCTGAAGCAGGCGCCGCACGATTGGCTGTTCCCGCGCATGGCGGGCGCCGTCCATCACGGTGGCGCCGGCACGACCGCCGCCGCCTGCCGGGCCGGCATCCCGTCGCTGATCATGCCCTTCATCACCGAGCAGGCCTTCTGGTCGGCCCGGCTGGAGGAAAAGGGCATCGCCCCTCCCCATCTCAACCGCCGGACCGTCACCACCGGCGCCTTCAAGCGCGGCATCGCCAAACTGCTGGACCCCGCCATGGCGGCAAGGGCGGAAGCCCTGGGCGCCCGGATCCGGGCCGAGAATGGCGTCGATCGCGCCATCGCGCAGTTGACCGACTGGGGCCTGCTGAAGGACGGTGACGCGGCCCCGAGCGAACCCCCGACGGAACTTCATGCAACTGTCTGACGTCTCCACCACCGCCCTCGGCACGGCGAAGCGGTTGCGCCTGCGCTTCGCCGCCCTGGACCTGCGCCTGCGCCTGATCATCGGCGGTGTCGCGGCCGGCCTGCTGATCGCCCTGCTCGCCTATGCCGCAGGCGGCAGGGGCGTCGTCGCCGATTTCACGGCGGACGCGGTCCCCGTCGTCACCGGCACGATCGAGCGCCGGCCGATCCCCGTCTTCCTGGACGGCATCGGCACGGTACAGGCATCGAGCACGGTGCAGATCCGCCCCCGCGTGGACGGCGAGATCCTGGAAATCCGCTTCAGGGAAGGCCAGGACGTGCAGGCCGGCGATATTCTCGCCGTCATCGATCCGCGCACCTATGAGGCCAACTGGCACCAGGCGGAAGCCAATCTGGCGCGCGACCAGTCCCAGCTCGCGGATGCCCGCGCCAACCTGCGCCGGCTCGAGGGGATCGGCGAATTCGCCAGCCGCAAGGCGGTGGACAACCAGCGCGCCCTCGTCGCGCAATATGAGGCACTGGTCGCCGCCAGCACGGCCCAGGTCGCCCACGCCAGGGCCCAGTTCGACGATACCACCGTGCGTTCCCCCATCGCCGGGCGCACCGGCCTGCGCCAGATGGATGTCGGCAACATCGTCCGCGCGACGGACCCGACGCCACTGGTCACGGTGACCGCGCTCGATCCCGTCTCCGTCGTCTTCACCCTGAACGCCGACAACCTGCCCCTCATCATCGACGGCATGACCACGGGCCACCTGCCGGTGGACGCCTATGGCAAGGACAACCGCAGCCTGATCGCCAGCGGCACCCTCGATCTCGTCGACAATCAGATCGACCAGGCGACCGGCACGGTAAAACTGAAGGCCAGCTTCCCCAATCCGGACCACCGCCTGTGGCCCGGGCAATTCGTCAACGCCCGCCTGCGCGTCTCGATCTACGACGGCCTGAGCGTGCCGGCGACCGCGATCCAGCAGGGCCCGAACGGCGCCTATCTCTGGACGATCGACGCGGACGGCACGGCCGCCATGCGCAGCGTCGTCGTCACCCGCCTGCAGGATGGTATCGCCCTCATCACCTCCAGCCTGCCCGCCGGGCAGACGGTGGTGGTCGATGGCCAGTACAAGCTGCAGCCCGGGGTCGCCACCACCCCCGCCCCGCCCCAGCCGGAGGCGCCGGTCGCCGGTTCCAGCAGCGGGACCTGAGGCATGAATATCGCGCGGCCCTTCATCCTCCGGCCGGTGGCGACGACGCTGCTGACCATCGGGGTGATCCTGCTCGGTTTCCTCGGCTATCGGCTTTTGCCGGTCACGGCCCTGCCGACCGTGGACTTCCCGACGATCCAGGTGACCGCGCGCCTGCCCGGCGCCTCGCCGGACGTGATGGCGTCCCTCGTCACCACGCCGCTCGAACACAGTCTCGGCCAGATTTCGGGGCTGGCCACCATGCGCTCCGTCTCCTCCTTCGGGACGAGCCAGATTACCCTGCAATTCGACCTGAACCGCGACATCGACGCGGCGGCACAGGACGTGCAGGCCCAGATCAACGGTGCCGCCGGCCTGCTGCCGCTGTCGCTCATGCCCAGCCGGCCGACCTATTCCAAGGTGAACCCGGCGGATACGCCGGTGCTCATCCTGGCCATGACCTCGGGCGAGTTGCCGCTGCGGGCGGTCAATGATTTCGCCGATACGATCGTCGCCCAGAAACTCTCCCAGGTGCCCGGTGTCGGCCTCGTCACCATCGAGGGCGGGCAGAAGGCCGCCGTGCGCATCCAGGTGAACCCGGTGGCGCTCGCCAGCCTCGGGCTCTCGCTCGAGGATGTGCGGGTGGCGGTCAAGGCTTCCACCGTGGACAGCCCGAAGGGCGGCATCGACGGTCCCCGGCAATCGTTCCAGATCAGCGCCGATGACCAGTTGCTCGACGCGCAGGGCTATCGCGACCAGATCATCGCCCAGAAGGATGGCGCGCCGGTCCGCCTCGGCGATGTCGCGACCGTCTCCGACAGTGTCGAGAACGACCGCATGGCCGGCTGGTACGACGGCAAGCCCGCCGTGCTGCTGAACATCCAGCGCCAGCCCGGCGCCAATATCATCGAGGTGGTGGATGCGATCCACGCCCTGCTGCCGGGTTTGCGCGCCGCCGTGCCGCCCACGGTGAAGCTGGAGGTGCTGACCGACCGGACGGAGATGATCCGCGCCGCGATCGACGAGGTGCAGTTCACCCTGCTGCTGTCGATCGCCCTCGTCGTCATGGTGATCTTCCTGTTCCTGCGCAAGCTCTGGGCCACCGTGATCCCCAGCATCACCCTGCCCGTCTCCCTGATCGCGACCTTCGGCGTCATGGCGATCGCGGGCTTCAGCCTGGACAACCTGTCCCTCATGGCGCTGACGGTCGCGACCGGTTTCGTCGTCGACGACGCCATCGTCATGATCGAGAACATCGTCCGCCACATGGAGGACGGCAAGAAGCCGCTGGCCGCCGCCATCGACGGGGCGAGGCAGATCGGCTTCACCATCGTCTCCCTCACCGTCTCGCTGATCGCGGTGTTCATTCCCCTGCTGCTGATGGACGGGGTGATCGGCCGCCTGTTCCACGAATTCGCCATCACGCTGTCCGCCGCCGTCGCCATTTCGGCCGTGGTCTCGCTGACGCTGACGCCGATGATGTGCGCCCATCTCCTCGTCCGCGACCAGGTGGACAAGGCGCCGGGCCGCATCGCCCGCTGGAGCGAGAAGGTGCTGGACGATGCGCTCGCCTTCTACGAGCGCAGCCTGCGCTACGTGCTGGAACGCCAGACGGCGACGCTGCTCGTCGCCCTCGCCACCCTGGCCGGCACGCTCTTTCTCTATGTCGTCGTGCCCAAGGGCTTCCTGCCGCAGCAGGACACCGGGCTGATCATCGGCGTGACCGATGCCGCCCCCGACATTTCCTTCGCCGCCATGGCGACGCGCCAGCAGCAGATCGCCGACATCGTGCGCAGGGACCCGGCCGTCGCCGGCGTCAGCGCCTTCGTCGGCACCGGCACCATCAACACGACGGGAAATGCCGGGCGTCTCTTCATCAGCCTGAAGCCCCATGGCGCGCGCGGCGAGTCGGCCGACACCGTCATGCGCCGCCTGAAGGCCGCCGTCGGCGACGTGCAGGGGGTCTCGCTCTATCTCCAGTCCGCGCAGGAACTCACGGTGGGCACCAACAATGCCCGGACCCAGTTCCAATATCTGTTGCAAGGCACCGCCGCCGCCGACCTCAACCTCTGGTCCGGGCGCCTGATGGCCGAATTGCGCAATTACCCGGCACTGGCCGACATCGCCTCGGACGCGCAGGCGGGTGGCCTCGAGGTCGCGCTGACCATCGACAGGGACGCGGCCGCGCGCCTCGGCCTTGCCATCGGCGACATCAACGACGCCCTCTACAACGCCTTCGGCCAGCGCCAGATCGCCACCATCTATACTCAGACCAACCAGTACCGCGTGATCCTCGAGGTGGCGCCCCAGTTCCGCGCCGACGCGGAAGCCTTCCGCTTCGCTTACGTGAAATCCGCGAGCGGGGACATGGTGCCGCTGTCCGCCGTCACCCGGCTGGAACAGAAGGCGACGCCGCTTGCCCTCATGCATCAGGGCCTGTTCCCGGCGGTGACGATCTCCTTCAATCTGGCGGAAGGCTATTCGCTGGGCGATGCCACCGAAGCGATCCACGCGGCGGAAGCGGCGATCGCCATGCCGGACTCGATCGGACGCAGCTTCGTCGGCAGCGCCGCCGAATTCGGCCGCTCGCGCGAGACCGAGGCGCTGCTGATCCTCGCCGCCATCGTTACCGTCTATATCGTCCTCGGCATCCTCTACGAGAGCTACATCCACCCGATCACCATCCTCTCCACCTTGCCCTCGGCCGGCATCGGCGCCCTGCTCGGCCTCATGCTGTTCGGCAAGCAGCTCGACGTGATCTCGCTGATCGGGATCATCCTCCTGATCGGCATCGTGAAGAAGAACGCGATCATGATGATCGACTTCGCGCTGGAGGAGGAACGCAGCCACGGCAAGCCCCCGCGGGACGCCATCTTCCGCGCCTGCCTGCTGCGCTTCCGCCCGATCATGATGACCACCATGGCCGCCCTGCTCGGCGCCGTGCCGCTCGCCGTCGCCGGGGGCACGGGGGCGGAGATCCGCCAGCCGCTGGGCATCGCCATCGTCGGCGGATTGCTGCTGTCGCAGGTGATCAGCCTCTATACGACACCGGTCATCTATCTCGCCTTCGACCGGCTGCAACGGCGCATCCGCGCGCTCGCCGGGGGCCGGCCGGTCGCGGCCGAATGATCCCGTGATTTCCGATCCCTTCATCCGCCGGCCGGTGGCGACCAGCCTCGTCATGATCGGCATGCTGCTGCTCGGCTTCGTCGCCTATTTCCACCTGCCGGTCTCCTCCATGCCGATCGTCGACCTGCCGACGGTCGTCGTCCGCGCCAGCCTGCCGGGGGCGAGCCCGGAGACCATGGCGGCGGCCGTGGCGACACCATTGGAACGGCAGATGGGCGTCATCGGCGGCTTGACGGAACTGACCGCGATCAATTCGGTCGGCGGCACCACGATCGTCGCCCAGTTCGACATCGGACGGGACGTGGATGGTGTTGCGCGCGACGTGCAGGCGGCGATCAACGCGGCCGATGCCTTCCTGCCCGCCGACATGCCGGCGCCGCCCTTCTACATCAAAGCCAACCCCAACATCTTCCCCGTGATCACCATGGCCCTGGCCAGCGACATCCTGCCGGCGGCGGAAGTCTATGGTTTCGCCGACCAGATCCTGTCGCAGCGCCTGGCGCGCCTGCCCGGCGTCTCCCAGGTCTCGATCTCGGGCGCGGACAAGGCGGCCGTGCGCATCGCCGTCGATCCCCTGCGGCTTTCCGCGCTGGGCCTGTCCATGGAAGACCTGCGGGGCGCCCTTGGCGCCGTCAGCGCCCTCGGCCCCAAGGGCGCGCTGGACGGACCGGAACGGGTGCTGACCATCGCCGCCGACGACCAATTGCCCGATGCGGAAGCCTGGAAACGCCAGGTGATCGGCTGGCGCGCCGGCGCCCCCATTCGTCTCGGCGACATTGCGCTGGTCACCGACGATGTCTCGAACCTGAAGGTCGGCTCCTGGCTGAACGGCAAGCGCGCCGTGCTGGTCGAGGTGCGCAAGCGCCCCGGCGCCAATACGATCGATGTCGTCGACGCGGTGCGCGACGAATTGCAAAAGCTGAAGGCGGTGCTGCCCCCGGCGATCGAGGTGCAGGTGGTGGCCGACCGCACCCGCGTGCTGCGCGCCGGCATCATGGATCTTCAGCTCACCCTGCTGCTCTCGACCGCCCTCGTCGTCCTCGTCATCGCGCTGTTCCTGCGCCGCTTCTGGGCGACCTTCATCCCGAGCGTGACCAT
>JAQVKV010000178.1 GCA_028694545.1 Zavarzinia sp.
AGGCGGGCGTCGAGGTCGATCGCAAGGTCCTCTCCGACCTCGCCATCCGCGAGCCCGGCGCCTTCAAGGCGCTGGTCGAGCAGGCGCGGGCGGCCCTCCCCACCGAGGCCTGACCCCCCGCCAATTCGCTGGCATTCGTCCCCGGGGTTTGATAACCCCGGGGACAACCGCGCCCGAGAGCATCGAGGGGCGCCGGAACGGGGTCGAACATGAGTAATTTGAACGGTCTCGAGGCCGAGGTTCTGGCCGCCGTCGATGCGGCGCGCGACCTTGCCGCCCTCGACGAAGTCCGCGTTTCCGCCCTTGGCAAGAAGGGCCGCATCACCGACCTGATGAAGACCCTGGGCACCATGGCCCCGGACGAACGGAAGGCTTTCGGCGCCGCCGTCAATCAGGTGAAGGACCGGATCGCCGAGGCGATCGCCGCGCGGAAAACCACCCTCGAAGACGAAGCCCTGGAAGCGCGCCTCGCGACCGAACGGGTGGATGTCACCCTGCCCATCGCCCATCAGCCCGCCGGCCGCATCCACCCCGTCACCCAGGTGACCGAGGAATGCATCGAGATTTTCGGCGCCATGGGCTTTTCGCTCGCCGAAGGGCCGGACATCGAGGACGACGAGCATAATTTCACCGCGCTGAACTTCCCGCCGGGTCACCCCGCGCGCGAGATGCACGACACCTTCTTCCTGCCCCCGAACGGTGCGGGCGAGAAGGTCCTGCTGCGCACCCATACCAGCCCTGTCCAGATCCGCACCATGAAGGGCAAGACGCCGCCGATCCGCGTGATCGCGCCCGGGCGCACCTACCGCTGCGACAGCGACCAGACCCACACCCCGATGTTCCACCAGATCGAAGCCCTGGTGATCGACAAGGACATCCACATGGGTCACCTGAAGGCGACGATCGAGCATTTCGCCGCCGCCTTCTTCGAGGTGGAGCAGGTGAAGATCCGCTTCCGCCCCAGCTTCTTCCCCTTCACCGAACCCTCGGCCGAAGTCGACATCGGCTGCGCCCGCTCGAAGGATTCGATCCGCATCGGCCAGGGTGACGACTGGCTGGAGATCATGGGCTGCGGCATGGTTCACCCGAACGTGATCCGCAACTGCGGTCTTGATCCGGACGAGTGGCAGGGCTTTGCCTTCGGCATGGGGCTGGACCGTATCGCCATGCTGAAATACGGCATTCCCGATCTCCGGGCCTTCTTCGAATCCGACTTGCGCTGGCTGCGCCACTATGGCTTCGCGGCCCTCGACCTGCCGACCCTGGGCGGAGGGCTGTCGCGATGAAATTCACCGTCAACTGGCTGAAAGAGCATCTGGCGACGGATGCCACGGCGACCGAGATCGCGGAAAAGCTGACCGCGATCGGGCTGGAAGTCGAAAGCGTCGACGACCGGGGCGCCACCCTTGCCCCCTTCACCGTCGCCCATGTCCTGACCGCCGAACAGCACCCGAACGCGGACAAGCTGCGGCTCTGCACCGTCGATGCCGGTGACGGCGCGCCCTATCAGGTCGTCTGCGGCGCGCCGAACGCGCGCGCCGGGCTGAAGGTCGTCTTCGCCCGCATGGGCACCACCATTCCGGTGAACGGCATGGTCCTGAAGCCGACCGCCATTCGCGGCGTCGACAGCCAGGGCATGATGTGCTCCATGCGCGAGATGGGCCTGGGCGAGGATCACGACGGCATCATCGAACTGCCGCAAGACGCCCCCGTCGGCGCGCCCTTCGCGACGATCCTCGGCCTCGACGATGCGGTGATCGACATCGCCGTGACGCCGAACCGGCAGGACTGCCTCGGCGTCGCCGGCATCGCCCGCGACCTCGCGGCCGCCGGCCTCGGCACGGTGAAGACCCCGGCCATCGCGAAGATCCCCGGCACCTTCCCCTGCCCGGTCAGCGTCACCCTGACGGACGAAGTGAAGGACGGCCCCTGTCCGATCTTCACCGGCCGCCTGATCAAGGGTGTGAAGAACGGCCCGAGCCCGGCCTGGCTGAAGAACCGGCTGGAGGCCGTGGGCCTGCGCCCGATCTCCATCCTGGTCGACATCACCAATCTCATCACCTACGACCGCGCCCGCCCGCTGCACGTCTTCGATGCGGCGAAGCTTTCCGGCGGCATCCATGTCCGTTTCGGCCGCGACGGCGAGACGGTCGAGGGGCTGGACGGCAAGACCCATGACGTCGACGGCGCCACCATCATCATCGCCGACGATGCAGGCGCGCTCGGCCTCGGCGGCATCGTCGGCGGCGTGCCCTCCTCGGTGTCCGAGGCGACGGTGGACGTCTTCGTCGAAAGCGCGCATTTCGATCCGAACGTGATCGCGGCGACCGGCCGGCGCACCGGCGTGCAGTCCGACGCCCGTCATCGCTTCGAGCGCGGCGTCGATCCGAAATCCGCCCTCGACGGCCTCGAACTGGCGACAAGGCTGATCCTCGACCTCTGCGGCGGCGCTCCCTCCGAGGTGGTGGTCGCGGGGGCCTTCCCCGCCGATTTCCCGGACCAGACGTTCCGCCCCTTCCGGGTCGAGAAGCTGACCGGCCTCGAGGTTCCCGAGTCCGAGATGCAGCGCATCCTGGAAAAGCTCGGCTTCGGCGTCACCTCGACCACCATGCCCTGGACCGTCACCGTGCCCTCGTGGCGCCGCGACATCGAGGGCGAGGCCGATCTGGTCGAGGAGATCGCCCGCATCACGGGGCTGGACAAGCTGCCGGTCGAGCCCATGCCCTCCACCTCGGTGGTGCCAGTGCCGGCCTTGAGCCCGGCGCAGAAGCGCAACCGCCTCTCCCGCCGCCTGCTGGCGACGCGGGGCATGGTGGAGACGGTGAACTACAGCTTCATCCCCGAGAGTCACGCCGCTGCCTTCGGCTGGTCGGATCCGGCCCTCAAGGTCGCCAATCCGATCTCGGTCGAAATGGCGGTCATGCGACCCCATCTGGTGCCGAGCCTTGCCGCCGCCGCCGTCCGCAACGCGGCACGCGGCAATACGGACCTCGCCCTGTTCGAGGTATCGGGGACCTACCACGGTATCGCGCCCAAGGACCAGAAGACCATCGCCGGGGGCCTGCGCACCGGTTACACCGCGCCCCGCCAGTGGCAGGGCGGGCGCCGCCCGGTCGACGTCTTCGACGCCAAGGCCGACGTCTTCGCCCTGCTCGCCGAACTCGGCGCGCCGATCACGAACCTGACCGTCGCGGCGGAAGCGCCGGCCTGGGCGCACCCTGGCCAGTCGGGCGCGGTGAAGCTCGGCCCGAAGACCGTGCTCGCCACCTTCGGCGCGCTGCACCCGCGCGTGGCCAGATTGCTGGATCTCGAGGGCCCCGCCGTCTTCTTCGAGGTGGATCTGGACGCCATTCCGGCGGCCAAGGCCCGTGCCTCGAAGGAAAAGGGCCCGCTCGTCCTGTCCGACTTCCAGGCGGTTTCCCGCGACTTCGCCTTCCTCGCCGACGACAGCGTCTCGGCGGAAAGCCTGATCCGGGCCGTCCGTGGCGCCGACAAGATGCTGATCACCGATGTCTCGGTGTTCGACCTCTATCGGGGCCAGGGCGTTCCCGAGGGCAAGGTTTCGGTCGCCGTCGCCGTCCGGCTGGAGCCGAAGGACAAGACCCTGTCCGAACAGGACATCGAAGCCGTTTCCGCCAAGATCGTCGCCGCCGTCGCCAAGGCGACCGGCGCCACCCTGCGAGGCTGACCGTACGGGCCATGACCGACCTGTCGCATATACGCAATTTCTCGATCGTGGCCCATATCGACCACGGCAAGTCGACGCTTGCCGATCGTCTGATCCAGGTCTGCGGCGGCCTCACCCAGCGCGAGATGACCGAACAGGTGCTCGATTCGATGGACATCGAGCGCGAACGCGGCATCACCATCAAGGCGCAGACCGTGCGCCTCGAATACAAGGCGAAGAACGGCGAGACCTATCAGCTCAACCTGATGGACACGCCGGGCCACGTCGACTTCGCCTATGAAGTCTCCCGGTCGCTCGCCGCCTGCGAGGGTGCGCTGCTCGTCGTCGACGCCTCCCAGGGTGTCGAGGCGCAGACGCTGGCCAACGTCTATCAGGCGATCGACGCCGATCTCGAGATCGTGCCGGTCCTGAACAAGATCGACCTGCCGGCGGCCGAACCCGAGCGCATCCGTGCCCAGATCGAGGACGTGATCGGCATCGACGCATCCGAAGCCCTGCTGGTCTCGGCCAAGTCGGGCATCGGCATCGAGGAGACGCTGGAGGCGATCGTGCACCGCCTGCCGGCGCCGAAGGGCGACGCGAACGCACCGCTGAAGGCCCTGCTGGTCGATAGCTGGTACGATGCCTATCTCGGCGTCGTCATCCTGGTCCGCGTCGTCGACGGCGAGATCCGCAAGGGCCAGAGGGTCAAGATGATGGCCGCCGACAAGGTCCACCTGGTGGAGCGCGTCGGCATCTTCACGCCGAAGAAGGTGATCGTCGACAAGCTGGGCCCGGGCGAGATGGGTTTCATCACCGCCGCCATCAAGGAAGTCGCCGACACCTCGGTCGGTGACACGATCACCGACGAGAAGCGCCCGACGACGGAACCGCTGGCCGGCTTCAAGCCGTCCGTGCCCGTGGTGTTCTGCGGCCTGTTCCCGTCCGATGCCGCCGAATTCGACACGCTGCGCGACAGTCTGGCCAAGCTGCGCCTGAACGACGCCAGCTTCCAGTTCGAGATGGAGACGAGTGCTGCCCTTGGCCTCGGCTTCCGCTGCGGCTTCCTCGGGCTCCTGCATCTCGAGATCATCCAGGAGCGTCTGGAACGCGAATTCAACCTGGACCTGATCACCACCGCGCCCTCGGTCGTCTATCACGTCTATATGACCGACGGCACGATGGAAGAGATGCACAATCCGGCCGACATGCCGGACGTCATGAAGATCAAGCGGATCGAGGAACCCTGGATCAAGGCGACGATCTTCGTGCCGGACGAATACCTGGGCGACATCCTGAAACTGTGCCAGGACCGGCGCGGCCAGCAGGTCGAGCTGACCTATGCCGGCAACCGGGCCATGGCGGTCTATCGCCTGCCGCTGAACGAAGTGGTGTTCGACTTCTACGACCGGCTGAAATCGGTCTCGCGCGGTTACGCTTCCTTCGATTACGCCCTCGACGGCTATCAGGAAGAAGACCTCGTGAAGATGTCGATCCTGGTCAATCAGGAACCGGTCGACGCGCTGGCCATGATCGTGCACCGGACCCGCGCCGAAATGCGCGGCCGCCAGCTCTGCGAGCGCCTGAAGGACCTCATCCCCCGCCAGCTCTTCCAGATCGCCATCCAGGCGGCCATCGGCGGCAAGGTCATCGCCCGCGAGACGGTGAAGGCCATGCGCAAGGACGTGCTGGCGAAATGCTACGGCGGCGACGTCACCCGCAAACGCAAGCTGCTGGAAAAGCAGAAGGCCGGCAAGAAGCGCATGCGCCAGGTCGGCAACGTCGAGATCCCGCAGGAAGCCTTCATCGCCGCCCTCAAGATGGACGACAACTGAGGCTGCTTCCCCGCCCCGGCATCACTTCGGCGCCGGGCCCTCGTCGTCCATGACGCCCTGCGCCGCCGTCGGCAGGTCGACGGTCACGGAAAAGCCGCCGCCAGGGCGGTTCGTGGCGGTGATCGTGCCGCCGTGGGAGAGCACGGCGCGCCGGGCGATGGCGAGGCCGAGGCCGAAGCCTCCCGGGCTGCTGCCATTGGCGCGCACGAAGGGCTCGAACATGCGGGCCAGCGCCTCTTCCGGCACGCCCTTGCCCTGATCGGCGATCACGACCTCGACCCGCCCGCCCGCATCAGGTGTCGCCGTATCGTGCAGGGTCACATCGACCGTGCTGCCCTGCGGCGCATGGCGCAGGGCGTTGCGCAGGATGTTCTCGAAGGCGCGGCGCAACAGCTCGGCATCGCCGGCGATCAAGCCTTCGTCGGTCTCG